>JAJZAG010000010.1 GCA_021799555.1 Deltaproteobacteria bacterium
CGTCACGCTGCCGCAAACACTTCCGGGCGTTGCCGCGCGCTTCGTGCGCGATATTGCGCAGGCCGTCGAGTATGCCAAACAGCCGCACGCAAACCCACCCGCAAGCGGCGCGCTTTACGGCGGTGGCGCAACGGCGTTAGCGCCCGGGATGGTTGACGAGCTGATGTATGCATGGCTCGATTCGAGCTACGAGCCATAGGGGGAAACCCGATGCCGGAAAACCGCCGCAGCGTCGTTCTTGACGATCGCGCATTGATCGAGTTCACTGCGTTTGCGGCTCGCCTCGCCGAAATCGCGGGACTCGCTATCCTGCCGTATTTCCGCGCGCCGCTCGATATCCAGAACAAGGCGGCCGGCGCGGGCGGCTACGATCCGGTCACGATCGCCGATCGCGACGCCGAAACCGCGATTCGTGACGAGATCTCCCGCGTCTATCCCGGCCACGGCATCATCGGCGAAGAGCACGGCGTCAAGCCGAGTCGTGATGGACTTACCTGGATTATCGATCCGATCGACGGCACTCGCGCGTTCGTAATCGGGCAGCTTCATTGGGGCGTGTTGATTGCCTTGAGCGACGGGAACCGTCCGCTGATGGGCCTGATGCATCAGCCGTTCACCGGCGAAACGTTCACCGGCTCGCGCCGTGGCTCGGAGTGGCGCCGTGGCATCGATCGGCGTGCGTTGCGGACGCGACGATGCGCGCGAATCGAGGATGCGGCGGTCTGCGCGACGGACCCGGCGATGTTCAAAAGCGGCGCCGAGCGCGACGCCTTTCGCGGGCTCGCCGCGCGCTCGCGGATGCGCCGCTATGGCGGAGATTGTTACTCGTACTGCCTGCTCGCCGCCGGTCTAATCGATTTGGTCGTCGAGGCGGGACTGCAACCGTATGACATTCAGCCTGTGATTCCGATAATCGAAGGGGCTGGCGGAATTGTCAGCTCATGGTCGGGCGGGAACGCCGCCATGGGTGGCCAGATTCTCGCCGCCGGAGACGCACGCGCACATCGGCTCGCGCTCGAAATGCTGTCGCCCGCGGCAGTCGGCGCATGAGAAATCCGGATAACCGTTTTACGCTCTGCGTGCTTGCCTAAATGTAGCCATCAAGGAACCAACAGAATCCGTCGCCATATCCGAAAATCAAATCATTCGATCGACAGGCCCAGCCGCCGCCACCGTCGGACTGGATGATGCGGATCGCCCCGTTGATCGCGCGGCTAATGTCACGTACGTGACCGAGGACAATTTCCTGCCGATGCGCACCGGCGAGTATTGGGAAACCCAAGGTTACGAATGATTCGCGGGAGTGCACGGGCCGCGGATCAGACCTCGGTTTTGAACAGGTCGCGTCCCGGACCGGCGTAGGAGATTCGTTTGGGTGTCACGCGCACCATCCGGAGCTTGTCGCTTCCGAAAAATGGCGCCTCGAACGGATTCTTTTTGAGAAAAATCGCTTGCAACCTGCCCCATTCAACGCTGCCGCGCAGTACTTCCGTGGCGATACCCTGAATACTCGCGCGCGTGATCTGAAAGCGCGCGACATCGCCCGCCTCGCGCGCATCGACGAATACCGTCGCCTTCGGCTGTTTGAGCAGGTTCCGATACTTGTCGGATTCGACGCCCACAATGAAGACCAGCTCGAGCGCCTCAGTCTCGGCGAACGCCTGCAACGTGGCGGTCGGCCATTCCTGCCCAGCCGTTACGATAATGGCAATATGTTCCGCCGCCAAAAGAGCGGCCAGCTTATCGTGCTCTTCACGGGTCACTTGGCACCTCGCGCCAAACATACCTTGACTGCGATCTATCGGCCAACGCGCGCGATCGAACTTGCCGAGCGCGGGCGACCTTGCGCGAAGCCGCTCGATATTTGAGAATCGCTCTTCCGGGTGCGCGCGCGCGATCGTGGCATCCGCCGGTTGGTAGCGCTCAGCCCCCGCGCGGCGAGGATAAGGCATTATGCAGGAAAATCGTAGAAGCAGGACGACCACGCAAGGCGTTCAACGATCCCCGAATCGGGCAATGCTCCGCGCGGTCGGATTCACTGACCGCGACTTTGATAAGCCGATCGTCGGCGTCGCGAATGCCTATAGCACAATCACGCCGTGCAACCTGAGCCTCAACGATCTAGCGAAGCGTGCCGAAGCGGCGCTCAAAGGCGCCGGCGCGATGCCGCAGGTGTTCGGCACGATCACCGTCAGCGACGGGATCGCGATGGGCACCGAAGGGATGAAATATTCGCTTGTATCGCGCGAGGTGATCGCGGACTCGATCGAAACCGCTTGCGGCGCGCAGGCGATGGACGGTGTCGTCGCGATCGGCGGATGCGACAAGAACATGCCCGGCGCGATGATCGCGATCGCGCGGATGAACATCCCCGCGATCTTCGTTTACGGCGGCACGATTAAGCCGGGTAATTACAACGGCCGCGACCTCACGATCGTCAGCGCCTTCGAGGCGGTCGGAGAATTCAGCGCACATAAGATCGGCGAGCAGGAACTGCTTGAGATCGAGCGCCGCGCCTGTCCGGGCGCCGGCTCTTGCGGCGGTATGTACACCGCCAACACGATGTCGTCGGCGATTGAGGCGATGGGGATGAGCCTGCCCTACTCTTCCACGATGGCCGCCGTCGATAAGGAAAAGTCTGACAGCGCGGCGCGCTCCGGCGAGGTGCTGGTCGAGGCAATTCGCCGTGATCTGTTACCGCGCCGGATCATGACGCGCAACGCGTTCGAAAACGCGATCGCGGTGGTGATGGCGGTCGGGGGATCGACCAACGCCGTGCTCCACCTCCTTGCGATCGCCCACGCGGCGCAGGTACCGCTTACGATCGACGACTTCGAAACGATCCGTCAGCGCGTACCCGTTCTGTGCGATCTGAAACCCTCGGGCCGCTATGTGACGACGGAACTGCATCGCGCCGGCGGAATTCCGCAGGTGATGAAGATGCTGTTGACGCACGGTCTGCTGCATGGAGGAGAGATCACGATTACCGGCAAAACTGTGGCTGACAATCTCTCCGAGGTGCCCGATGCGCCGCGCAAAGATCAGGATGTAATCCGTCAGTGGGAGTCGCCCGTCTATCGGCAGGGTCATCTGGCGATCATGAAGGGCAACCTCGCCGCCGAGGGAGCTGTCGCAAAGATAACTGGAATCCAGAGTCATCAAGTCACTGGACCGGCGCGCGTATTCGAATGCGAAGAAGATTGCCTGGCCGCGATTCTCGCCGGAAAGATCAAGGCAGGCGACGTAATCGTGATACGTTACGAGGGGCCCAAGGGCGGCCCCGGAATGCGCGAGATGCTGTCGCCGACTTCGGCGCTTATCGGCGCAGGATTAGGCGGCTCAGTCGGATTGATCACCGATGGGCGCTTCTCGGGCGGTACTTACGGTCTGGTTGTCGGACATGTTGCGCCGGAAGCGCAGGTCGGTGGAACGATCGCGCTCGTTTACGAGAATGATTCGATCACGATCGACGCCGACAAGCGGATGCTTACGCTGAATGTTGATAATACCGAGATCGCGCGGCGCCGCTCCGCGTGGAAGCCGCCTGCACCGCGCTACACCCGCGGCGTGCTTGCGAAGTACGCCGCGCAAGTGTCTTCGAGCAGCGTCGGCGCGGTGACGGACTGAAGATTCCGCAGCTGCGCGCGGCTATTTATCCGGCGACGAGTCCAAAGCGGATTCCGCCGATCATCACAGTGTCGTTGACGATCGGGCGGCCGCGTTTTTCCGCCGCAGCCAGCAGCCGCGCGCGATCTGCGACGACGAGATCTATTCCGCCCAATCCTTCGCCGCGCCCGTCGGCTTCCGGAACGAAGCGGATCGTGCCGATTTCGAGAGCGATCGCTGGGTTACCGCGTCCGTCGCGAATGAGCGGTCTCAGAAGGATTTGCGCCCATCGCTGAGCCAGCGCATCGGGTTTGGACGACTGAATCTCGGCGGCTGCGATCGCGCGAACGATGTCGGTGCGCACTGCGGGCTTCCAATTGCGCCCTGCGGGCATCCACGGTCCGTCGGGAGCTTCGCCGCCTTTCTGATAATCGATCTCGAGAAATGTGCCGCCGGTGTCGCGCGGATGAAGCTGCATGTTGCAAAACTCGGCGCTGTCTCTGTCGAGCGCCTTGCGAATGCCGAGTTCTGCGACGCGCCGCTTGTAGGCGCCATGATCGTCGCACTGCAGGATACACATGTAACCGCCGTCGCCGTGACGGCGATCGAGATAGCGGCCGCCGGCGGTGTTTTCCTGAATCGGCGCTACGACCTCGATAAACTGGCTGCCGACCGGCAAGAGAGCGTTTTCGAGGCCAAAGACCTTGACGCCCGGATCGCGATGGCCGATTTCAAGACCGAACACTGCGCGCAAGTCGTCGATGACTGGATTTAGTTTGTGCGCGACAAGCGCCAACTGCCGCATCCGTAGCCACATGTGAAATCCTCCCTGCCTAGCGCCCTTCAAATCGGGGTTTGCGCTTCTGGACTTTTGCGGCGAACGCCTCGCGCGTATCGTGCGTCAGGAACATTGGAATATGCCGCGCGGTTTCGAGATTGATGTAGCTGCCGAGATCCATCCGCTCGGCCTCGACGAAGTTGGACTTCATCGTGCGCAGCGCGATCGGCGCGGCTGAGGCAAGCCGCTCGACGATAGCGGCGACTTCGCCGCGAAACGTCTCGTCGGAAAATACCCGCGTCACAAGACCGATGCGCAGCGCTTCTTCGGCGCCAAATTTGTCCGGCATGAAATACAATTCGCGCGCCCGTGCCGCGCCGACCAATCGCGGCAGCGTCCATGGGCCGCCCATGTCGCCCGCCACGCCGACATCGAGAAAGGCGGTGTTAAAGCGAGCCGATTGCGCGGCAAAGCGGAAATCGCAGGCGCAGGCCCATCCGAAACCCGCGCCGGCGCATGCACCGTTGATCGCGGCAATCGTTACCGCCGGCATCTCGTGCAAAAGTGTCGAGACGTGATAGTCGCGCGGCTCGGCGCGGCCATTTGCGGAGTCAGCGCCGGGCTGTTCGCCCTGCGACGCGACAATGTTCAGATCCGCTCCAGGGCAGAAGGCCTTGCCAGCTCCGATCATTACCATCACGCGGATGGAAGGATCTTCGGCGGCGTGCGCGAGCGCGTCGTGCGCCTCATGCACCATCAGCTCGGTCATCCCGTTCATCCGCTCGGGGCGGTTCATTGTAAGCGTGGCGACCGCACCGTTGCGTTCGAAAAGAATCGTCTTGTAATGCGCGTCATTCATAGCCGTGTCCTTTTAACCGGGCGAAGCGAGGCGGGCGGCGCTCGACAAATGATTTAACGCCCTCGGCCGCGTCCGGATGCGCGAGCGCATCGTCCATCAGGCGATCGGTTTCGTGGATCGCGGGCTCGAGGGCGATTCCCGAATGGGAATAGAGCTGCGCCTTGATCACCGCAAGCGATCGCGGCGAAACGGCGGCCGCAAGCTCGTGAATGTAAGTTTTCGCTTCATCGAGAAGGTTTGTTTCAGGCACGACGCGATCGACGAATCCGATGCGGAGCGCCTCGGCGGCGTCGACTCGGCGCGCGCTCCAGAGCAGGTCGAGCGCGCGGCTGAGTCCGACCATCCGAGGGAGCAGCCAGCTCGTGCCGTGTTCGGCAATCAGTCCACGCTTCGAAAATGAGGTCGTGAAGCTCGCGGCCGGAGCGGCAAAGCGCAGGTCGCACATCATCGCGAGCACGAATCCACCTCCGGCGGCGACGCCGTTCACCGCCGCGATAACAGGCTTCGGAACGCGCAGCAGATAGCTGAACAGCGCGGGCAATTCACTTTCACTGCTGGCGCGTGACGAGGACTTGACGCCCTGCGAGGCGTCGCGGACGGCATCGGATACCGAACGCGCCAGATCGCCGGTATCGAGTCCGGCGCTAAAGGCGCGGCCGGTTCCGGTCACGACGATTCCGACGACGCGCGCATCGGCAGCCGCGGAATCAATCGCGGCGCGAATCTCCGCGATCATCGCGTGAGTGAAGGCGTTGAGCTTCTCAGGCCGGTCCAGACGGATTAGCGCGACGGGATCTTCGACCATGTAAACAACGTTCGCCATTGCCGCAGCATAGCGCGATACCGCGCGCGCCCCGTCAACGCGAAAGATGGGGCAGCACTTCGTCGGCGAAGCGCTCGAGCGAGCGCATCGCCTTTTCCGGCGCGAGTCCGGGAAGCTGCGTGATCAGGATCAACTCCGTCGCACCGCCGGTCGCAATAACTTCGGCCAGACGATCGCGTACTACGGCGGGTGGGCCGAGAATCGCGCTGTTGCGAAGCTGATTTGCGTCGGGCTGAATCCATCGCTGGCCGGGATTCGCGGCCGATAGCCACTCGCCGTAGAGTGCGGCCTGATACATCGCCGCCGCCTCGATATCCGCCCAAGCCTGCTCGGTGCTGTCGGCGATATAGATAATACGGCTGCCCACGATGCTGAACGCGGCGGGATCCTTGCCAAGGCGACGCAGTTCGCTGCGATAAATTTCGACCTGATGCCGTCCGAGATTGCAGGCGAACGACAGGCCCAGTTCCGCGCCGCGCTTGATCGCGGTCTCTGTCATCCCACCCCACAGAAGCTCGGGATGCGGCCGGCTCGTGGGGCGCGGCAGCACGCGCACGTCGCGGAATTGAAAATGCTTGCCCGCAAAGCTGAAGCGCTCGCCCGTCCAGGCGCGCCGAAGAATCTCGATCGTCTCGAGCGTGCGGCTCAGGCGATACTTTTTCGGCACCTGCAGCGCGTCGAATTCCTCCTCGCGATAGCCAGTGCCGATCCCAAGGCGCAGACGGCCGCCCGAAAGCACGTCAATCATCGCGGCGTCTTCGGCCAGACGCAGTGGATGATAAAACGGCGCGAGCAGGACGTAGGTACCGAGCGTGATGCGGGAGGTGCGCGCCGCGATCGCTGCCAGCATCGGCATCAGCGCCGACAAGTAGCCGTCATCGACGAAGTGATGCTCCGTGAGCCACAGCGAGTCGAAACCCGCGTGCTCGAGGAAATCGACCTGCCGGAACATCGCGGCGTAAAAGCTCGCGAAATCGAGGTTTGAAAAGCCGGGATTCCGGAAGTCGAGCATGTAGCCGAATTTCATCTTCGCCATCCTATGCGGTTGCGGTGCGGGGCCGCATTGACTAAGAGGGTTTCATCGCGTCCGCTGATTGCGGCATTTTGCCGCGATCGCATCCTTGGAAGTCAAGCGCGCCGAACCGGCTTGAGCGCCGCCTGAATCGGGAGCCGACCACAAAATGAAACTCGTCAGATATTCGGATGCAAGCAAAGTCAGACTCGGCGTCATCAAGGGTGACGGAGTGATCGACCTATCGAACCGCGTGGCGGGAGTATCGGAGTCGATGATTGCCCTTATCGCGGATTGGGACCGCCTGCGGCCCAGAGTCGCCGAACTTACCGCAAAGGCGACAGCCGACGCGCCGCTCGCATCGGTCCGGCTGCTCGCGCCGATCGCGCGGCCCGGCAAGATTTTCGCGATCGGCCTCAACTACGCCGACCACATCAAGGAGAGTGGACAGCCAACCCCGCAATATCAGACCTGGTTCACAAAAGCAGCGACATCGATCAACGGACCGTATGATCCGATCGAGCTTCCGCTAGCGTCGAAGATGACCGATTACGAAGCCGAACTGGTCGTGATAATCAGCCGACGATGCAAGCACGTTCCGAAGGAGCGCGCTGCGGAGGTCGTCTTCGGCTATACGTGCGGCAATGACGTCTCGGTGCGCGATTGGCAGATGCGCAGCGGACAATGGGTGCTCGGCAAGTCGTTCGACACCCACGCGCCGATCGGTCCATGGATCATCACCGCGGATGAACTCGGCGACCCGCACACCCTCGGCATCCGATGCATTGTCAATGGCGAGATGCGGCAAAACTCGAACACCGCCAACCTGGTTTTCGGCGTCTTCGACCAGATTGCGCATCTCACGCAGGCGATGACGCTCGAGCCGGGCGACGTGCTCTTCACCGGAACGCCTGGCGGGGTTGGAGCGGCCGCGAAGCCGCCGCGTTGGCTCCAAGCGGGCGACGTCGTACGCGTCGAGATCGATCGAATCGGAGCGATAGAGGCGTCGATGTGCCCGGAAGCTGGCGGTTAGCGGCGGCGCTTGCGCCTACTTGGGCAATTCAACCGGGTAGTTGGCGGCCTTCCATTCGGGATAACCGCTCGTCATCGCGACGACGTTCTTGTAGCCAAGCTTGCGCAGCGTCGCCGCGCCTTTGGCCGCGCGCGGTCCCGCCGCGCAGTAGGTGACGATAGGCAGGCTTTTGTCCGGAAGTTTGGCAGCGGCCTCAGTTGCGACGTCCTTGACGGGAATATGAATCGCGCCCTTGACGCGGCCGCCAGCCCATTCGCGATCCGTGCGCACATCGACAAACGTCGCGCCTTCATCATAGAGCTTGCGCGCTTCGGCAGGATCGGGGCGCCGACCGCTCGTGATATCGGCGGCGATCGCCGCCTGCGCAGCGGAAGATCCGGATGGCGCCGCAGGCCCGGCGAAAGCGGGACTGGCGACCATCAGAACAAACAGGATAGTTGTGACCGTCGATAATCTGGATACAAACGCAGTCACTTCGATTCCTCCGGCGCGGGTTCTTCCCACAGCTTGATTCCGCCGAGCAGCCCTTCGAGATTGCTGACGGTCTTCACGTTGGGCGGAAGCTTGATCTTGATATGTCTCGCGTTGCCGCCGCCAATATAGAGCCGATCATAGATGAACAACCGAGCGAGATCGTTGATCGCTTCAGCCACAAGCTTGTTCCACTTCTTCTTGCCTTTCTTTTTGAGCGCCCGTTCGCCGAGTTCGTCCTCGTAGGTCTTGCCGTTGTGAAAAGGATGATGCCCCGCTTCGAGATGGATTCGATGACCGTCGACGAAGATCACCGAGCCGACGCCAGTGCCAAGCGTGATCACGAGTTCGACGCCCTTGCCGCTGACGCTGCCGAGTCCTTGCACGTCCGCGTCGTTGGCGACACGCACGGGAGCATCGAGGCGCTTGCGCAGAGCCGAGTCGAGCTTGAATCCCGCCCATCCTTTTCCGAGGTTGGGCGCCGTATAGATTACCCCGTCCCTGACCACGCCTGGAAATCCAACCGAGACGCGCTCGAAGGGCGCACACGCCTTCGCGAGCTTTTTGATCACCGCGATTACTTTGCGTGGCGAGGCGTTTTTTGGCGTCGCAATCTTCTCGCGCGCGGTTATCGGCTTGCCCCGTTCGTCGAGAGTTTCGGCTTTGATCCCGGTGCCGCCGATATCAACGGCCAAGGTTCGCACTCTGCGGGATGAATTTGAATCAGGGCTGACAATTGGGTTCTTGGTGGTCGAGCGCATCATGCCTCCTTGCCGCGGCCGGCATCTATCGGCGTGAATTGGCCGGGCTGCTTCTCGGATTGTTTATAGCCTAAAGCGCGGATGCTTTCAGTCGTGCTCGGCGAGCACCAGAGCGCCCGGGCGGCGCGCGGTATGAGTCGCGACTCTGAGCTTGCGCGCCTGCTCGTTGAAAAGCTGCGCGTAGATGCCGCCGAGCGCCAGAAGCTCGGCATGGGTTCCCATCTCCGCAAGCTTGCCCTGATCGAGCACGACGATCACGTCGGAATCGACCGCGCTCGCGAGCCGATGCGCGATCAAGAAGGAGGTGCGGCCTTTCATCAGTCGGCGCACTGCGTCGTGAATCAGATTTTCGACCTCGGAATCGAGTCCCGAGGTCGCTTCGTCGAGAATCAAAATCGGCGGATTCTTCAGGAACACCCGAGCCAGCGCGAGGCGCTGGCGCTGCCCGGTCGATGGACGCACTCCGCCCTCGCCGATCACGGTGTCGAGCTTTTCGGGCAGCGACTCGACGAAGGCGCGGATATTGGCCTGCTCGAGGGCGCGCCACACGTCGGCGTCGTGCGCGGCCGGACGCCCGTAGAGAACGTTTTCGCGAATTGACGCGCTAAACAGCACCGCGTCCTGCGGCACGATTCCAATCGAGTCGCGCAGCGACTTGAGCGTGACGGTCGATATATCCACGCCGTCGATCTCGATCCTGCCCGCCGACGGTTCATAGAATCGCGGAATCAGACTCGCCAGTGTGGTTTTACCCGCGCCCGATCTGCCAACCAGGGCCACCGTAGTACCCGCGGCGACTCGCAAATTGATCTCATGCAGGACGGTCCGCGGCGCGCCGCCCTCATACGGCTGATAGGCGAAGCTCAAATGATCGATCAGCACGTCGCCTCGAGTTACGGTCAAAATTTTCGCACCGGGCGGATCTTTGACCTCCGGAGTTTCGTCGAAGAAGCGGAAGATGCGCTCAATCGCCGCCAGTGAGCTTGCGACTATGATCGACAACTCCGAGTAGCGCTGGAGCGGCAGGTAGAGCGATCCAAGCAGTCCGAAAAACGCCACCATCGTGCCAAGCGTCATGCGGTGATGCAGAATGAAAATCGCGCCGGCCCACACCACGATCATCGGCGCCGCGCGTGCGATGAACTCGCTGAACATCTGATGGGTTGAAGACAACCTCACGTTTTCGATTGTCAGTTCGTACAACTCGGCGGTGCGATCGTAGAAGCGGCGCGCCTCCTCGCGCTCGCGCGCGAATGACTTCACGGTGGCCACGCCGGCGACGCGCTCCTGCAACTCGCCGGAGAATTCCTCGACGGTTTCCTGAAGGTCGTGGCTCGCGCGCTTGATTCGCGGCGCGAGTATTCGGATCACCGCAACGTAGAACGGCACCACGATCAGGCAGATCCATGCCAGCCGCACGTCCAACTCGAACAGCATGAACACCACGCCGCCGAGCGCCGCCGCGTCCATCCAGGTGTTGATCATTCCGGAGCCCACGAAGTTCTGCGCGCTCGCGATGTCCGATACGAAGCGCGAAACGATTCCGCCCGACGCGTTGCGGTCGAAAAACGAATGCGACAGGCGTTGCATGTGGATGAATAACGCGTAGCGCAGATCGAAGATTAGCCGATGACCCGCCATGCTCGCCCAATAATTGCGATAGTAGGTCGCGATGGCCTGCACAACAAACACGACGAACATCGCGGCAGTCAGCGCCTCGAGCTTTGGGATGGCACCCGCGCCTAGATGCAGCAATCCCGCAAGCCAGGTGCATCCGCGATCGATGAAGGCATTGACGCGATCCGTCTTCACCTGCGGGACCAGCAACACATCGATCACGTACTTGAACGCGAGCGGAAAAAGCAGCGGCAGCGTGAATTTCAGCACGCCCATCAGCGCACCGCCCGCGACCAGCCAAGCGTGCGGCCGCACGTAGCTGAGAAATCGCCACAACGGAGTGTCCGGAAAAAGCCGCGCTATTCGTCCACGTCGCGAAGCTTCGGTGGCAGGTGGAGGCGGTGGCTCAGCTTGACGCTCACGCAACGCCGCCTCGGCGGTGGCGCTTGCGTCGGGGTCGTCGGCACCGTCGCCGGGCAAATCAGAACATCCCGGCACGGCGGAGTTTCCGGTCGATGCGGATACGGACTTGTCGGGCACCGTCCAAGTTTACCAGCGCCCGAAAACGGAAAAAAGAGTGCTGCCCGCCAGCGCTGAATCGGCGTGATAATGCGCCTGCTTTGGCTGAACTCACGACGGCTCGCTGCCAATACCCGCATTTTTCCAGTGTTCCGGGCGCGGAGCGCAGTCTATAATTTCTTCCGGTTCGGTAGATTTTCCCAATCTCAAGCGTACTGCGGCATGGACGCGTTCTTGATTGAGACGACATGCATCGGCCGGATAGCGAGGTATTTTTGATGGCGCATCAGACCCGAGTGCTGGTTGCAGAGGATGACCGCTCAACTCACGAGACGTGGCGTGAGTCGTTGACGGCATGGGGCTACGGCGTAGCGCTGGCGGAGGATGGCGAGCGGGCGCTCGAGCTTATCAAGTCGTTCGATCCGCATCTGCTGCTTGCCGACGTCAAGATGCCGCGCAAGAACGGGATCGAGCTTTTACGCGAGATTCGTGAGCTGGGGATCAATCTGCCCACAATAATGATCTCGGGCGAAGGTGACATTCCGGAAGCAGTCGAAGCGATCAAGCTTGGCGCGATCGATTACCTGCGCAAGCCCGTCGATCCGACGCATCTTCGTCAGTCGCTAAAGACGCTGGCCGCGACGATCGAAATCCGTGAAGAGAACTCCGCGCTGCGCCGCCGCCTGGCCGAGGTCGGCGAACTGGGCCCGCTCTACGGACGATCGCCCGCGATGCGCAAGGTGCTGACCGCGATCGAGCGGATCGCGCAATCGTCAGCTTCCGTGATCATCTCCGGCGAGAGCGGCACCGGCAAGGAGTTGGTCGCGCGGACGATCCACGAGATGTCGCCGCGGCGCGGCGCCGCTTACGTCGGCGTCAACTGCGCCGCGATTCCCGAAACATTGATGGAAAGCGAGCTTTTCGGACACGAGCGCGGCGCTTTCACCGGAGCCGATCGCAGGCGCGAAGGATGCTTCGAGCTCGCCAACGGCGGAACGCTGCTGCTCGATGAAATCACTGAGATGAAGCCCGAGTTGCAGGCCAAGCTCCTGCGCGTAATCGAAGAACAGCGCGTGCGCCGGCTTGGCGGCGCTGCCGAAATCGCGCTCGATGTCCGCGTGCTGGCAGCTTCGAACCGCGATATCGAACACGCCGTCCGAGAAGGTAAGCTGCGCGAGGACCTCTTCTATCGCCTGGGCGTGTTCTCGATACGCCTGCCGCCGCTGCGCGAGCGCGCCGACGATTTGCCGATCCTCGTCGAGTCGTTCGTCGAGCATTACGCAAAACGCAATCTCAAGCAGGTGGCCGGTGTGGACGAGGAGTGTCTTGCCGCTCTGCGGGCGCATCCATGGCCTGGCAACGTGCGCCAGTTGCGCAACGTGATCGAGCGCGCGCTGATTGTGTGCGACACGAAGATGATCGGCCTGCGCGACTTGCCGGAGGAATTCCGCTCGGCCGCCAACACCGACACGGGCTACCTGAAGATTCGCCTCGGATCGTCGCTCGACGAAATTGAACGCGAAGTCATCGCGCGTACTATCGAGTTCACCGGCGGCAACAAAACCCGCGCCGCTCAGGTCCTGGGCGTCAGCGCCAAAACGCTTTACAACAAGCTCGACCGCTACGCCCAGGAACACTGACGAAACTTGCGTTGCGGCCGCGCTCGTACGCCGTTTGCGGCAACTCAGCGGATGGTGGATTCTAGTCGAGGAACACGCATCGCGCCGTACGACGGCGCCATCAAATCGGCTGCCAGGAAGTCATCGAGGGAGAAATCGATTATGCCTGCCGCACTGATCAGTCTGATGGACGCAAAGGAGCGCGCCGGTTACGCCAAACTAATGGCCGAACTGGTAAAGCTGGTGCGTAAGAACAACGAACAGATCTCCAAAATGACCGCGCTATTGGAAAAGCTGGTTAAGGCATCCGGCGCAGCGGAGCGATAACGCCTGCGGCGCCTTTTTGTGGCGTGGAACGCCACGCGTAAGGCGCCGATGATTGGCGATTACCAGCCGCATCGCAGGCATAGTCGCCGATACGCTCGATGACCACCCAGCGCCAAGGACTCATCGGCCGAGTCCCCGAGCTCCAGGAACTGCGCGCCGCGCTGGATAACACCCTCGCCGGACGCGGCGGTCTGTTCATGATCGGCGGTGAACCCGGCATCGGGAAAACCACGCTGGCCGTAGAGCTTTCTGCCGAAGCTGGCGCCCGCGGCGCCCAAGTTGCCTGGGGGCATTGTTGGGAAAACGCTGGTGCCCCGGCATTCTGGCCATGGACGGAAATTTTGCGCGCGCTCCTGCTCGGCCGCGACCGTCAATCGCTGGCCGCGCTGTTCGGTGAGCACGCGTCGCCGCTCGCTGCGTTGCTGCCGGAATTTGTGCCCTCGGCGGGCTTGCCGCCTACCGAGCGGCCTCCTTCGGTTGCGGCCAGCACAATCGGCTCCGATCAGCCGGCAGAACAGCGATTTCGGCTGTTCCAGTCGATCGCGTTCCTGATTGCGGATCTCGCCCGCGAGCGCGCCGTCATAATCGTGATCGACGACGCGCATGCGGCAGACACCGCCTCCCTGCTGCTACTGCGTTTCGTCGCCCGCAACGCCCGCCGCCTGCCGGTGATGTTGCTTGCGACCTTTCGCGACGCAGAGGTGCGGCGCGACGCGAAAGTGGCCGAACTTTTCGCCGATCTCCGCCGCGAGAGTGCGGCGATGATGCTCGCGGGCCTTAAGCCTCCGGAGGTGGCCGAGTTCGTGCGATCGCGCGTCTCTACCGCTCCGGATCCCGCACTCGCCAGAGAGCTTCACAAGGTGACGGAGGGTAACCCGTTTTTCTTGAGCGAGATCGTCCGTATGCTCGCCGCCGGCGAAGGCTACGCGCCGCAGTCGGGCACGCACGGCCTTGCGGCGTTCTTCATTCCGGACGGAGTGCGCGCCGCTGTCCGTCAGCGTATCGGGCTGGTTTCCGACGCTGCGCGCGCGGTACTCGGCGTAGCCGCGGTGGCGGGCCGCGAATTCGATTTCGCCGTAATTCGCGGAGCGTGCGCACGGCCCGCCGATGCGATACTACGCGCTCTCGACGAAGCTGAGGCGGCGGGCCTTGTGGCGGCGCGGACCGATCGAATCGGCGCATATCGTTTCACGCATACGCTGATAGCCGAAACTTTATACGGCGATCTAGGCAAGCCCACCGCACGCCAGTTGCATCTGAAGATCGCTGAAACCATCGAGCAACTGCATCGCGCGAACCTCGACTCGCACCTCGCCAAGCTTGCGCATCACTACGGTGCGGCGCTCCCTTTGGAACCGTCCGACAAGGCAATCGAATATGCGTACCGCGGCGCGCGGCGCGCACAGACAATGCTCGCTTATGAAGATGCCGCGCGGCTGTATGAAATGGCGCTGGCGGGACTGGAAGTCGGGCATCCCGCCGAACAGCGGCGCGCGTGCGAGATGCTGTTAAACCTTGGCGAAGCACTCTACGGTGCGGGCCTGTTCGAGCGCGCAAAGGCCGCGTTCGCGCGCGCCTTGGAAACGGCGCAGAGAATTGGAAGCGCCGAAGATATGGCGCGTGCCGCGCTCGGTTACGGGCTGCCGCCTTCGACGCCCGATCGCGCCGACCGCAGCCTTATCGCGATACTTGAGCAGGCACGGGCTGCCCTCGGCGACTCCGATTCGGGGCTGCGCGCCATGATCCTTGCGCGCATGTCGTCGGAATTGTTTTGGGCGCATGATTCGCGGCGCATCGCGCTTTCCGATCAGGCGGTGGAAATCGCGCGCCGGGTCGGCGACCCTGCCGCGCTGCTCTATGTTCTATACGCACGCCACACGGCGGTTTGGGAACCGGGCAACCTCGATGAACGGCTGGCGATCGCGCGCGAAGTGATCCTCCTCGCCGAGCAATCCGGCAATCCGCGCTGGGCGCTGAGGGTCCGGCGGCTTGGCGCGCACTACATGCATTTTGCCGATCTTCTCGAACTGGGCGATATTCCGGCCGTCGATCGCGAAATCGCGCACTATGCACGAATCGCCGCCGAGCTGCACCTCGACCTAGGCTACGAAGAACTGATCCGCGCGACCCGCGCCTTGATGGACGGACGGTTTGATGAAGCCGAGCGGCTCGGCATCAAGACGCTCGAAACCGCTATGCGTCTGGAGCGGCGCATCGGGCCATTTCGCAGCGCGGTCAACTCGCAGCTTCTGATTTTGCATCGCGAACGGGGATCACTTGCCGAGTTCGAACCTGTCCTGCGCGCGAGCTTGGCGCGAGCCCCGGGTTCGGCGTTGCACCGCTGCGCGCTCGCGTTCCTATATGCAGAGTCTGGCCGCCGCGCCGAAGCTCGCATGATTTTCGAAGAGCTGGCGACCGGAGGCTTCTCCGCGCTGCCGCGTGACATGACTTGGTACGCGGCGATGGTTCTGCTCAGCGAAGTGTGCAGTTACCTGGGCGACGCGGCGCGCGCCGAAACACTCTATGGTCTCCTCGAGCCGTACGCCGGACGCAATGCCGTGCTTGATATTCACGTATGTTACGGATCGGTCGCGCACTACCTTGCGATGCTCGCGGCGGCGGCGGGAGATCCCGATCTCGCGGAGCGCCATTTCACGGCGGCGCTGGACTTCAACTTAAAAATGGGGGCGAGCGCCTGGGTCGCGCGCACTCGCTACCAAATCGCCGCGATGCTGCTCGAGCGCGGCCGCCCCGGTGATCGGGAACGTGCGCTCGAATTCGCCGGACTCGCGCGCGCGGGCGCAGAATCGCTCGGGATGAAGGCGCTGCGGGAGAGGCTGCGCGATTTAGCCGGCGTGGAGTTACGCGCCGACGCCGGTCCCGATGGCACCGTCACGATCATGTTCACCGATATCGAAAACTCCACTGGCACCACCGAGCGTCTGGGCGATCTGCGTGCACAGGAATGGCTGCGGGAGCATAACGCACTAATCCGCGCTCAAATAAGCGCGCATCAGGGCTTCGAAGTGAAATCGATGGGCGACGGTTTCATGATCGCCTTTCCAAGCGCACGCCGCGCGCTCAATTGCGCGCTTGCGATCCAACGCGAATGCGCCGCGTATTCCGCGGCGCATCCCGACGCGCCTTTGCGCGTCTCGATTGGCGCGCATACCGGCGAAACGATTAAGGAGACCAGCGATTTTTTCGGCAAGAACGTCATTGTTGCCGCTCGAATTGGCGCGCAGGCGCGCCCCGGCGAGATCCTCGTTTCGGCGATCGTCAAAGACCTTACCGAAAGCTCCGGAGACCTGCGCTTCGACGAAGGCCGCGAACTCAAACTCAAAGGCCTGTCTGGAACGCATCGTGTGTACTCGCTCCGGTGGGCCACCGCTCCAAAACCGGCGTAGGACGCGGCGCGATCCGCGTAGCCCTGCGACCGCGCGCCACTCCGCGTATCGACCGCCGCAATTTCGCTCTGCTAACATACTTCCGTCATGAAGAAAGTCCTGATGGTCTGCACAGGCAACAAAGACCGCAGCCCGACCGCCGCGATGCTGCTCGCGGAGATGTGCGCGCCGATGTGGGTGACTTCGGCCGGCACCGAGCCGTGGGCCAAGAACCCCGTTAATTCTGAACTGATCGAAGAGGCCGACGTGATTTGCGTGATGGAAGAAGCCCATCGCCGTTATATCGTCGAACGCTTCGGTGACGCGCACGCACAAAAGGTCGTCGTACTCGATGTGCCCGACAACTACATTTGCTGGGAATCCGAGCTCGTGCACGTGCTCAAGCCCAAGCTGCGCGCGGCTCTCGGACTGACGAGTTCCCGCCGGTAATCCGCGTGCATTTGCGGGCGTCGGGTGTATGTTGGTTCAAATGCCAAATTCCGGAGGCCGCAGATGGACGACGCAAGGATCAAGCTGCTGATCGATCGCGCCGAGATAAGCGACGTACAGTTGCGATACGCAACGGGCTTGGATTTTCGCGATTGGAGCATCTTTCGATCGTGCTTTGCCGATGAGATCGAAGTGGACTTCACTTCACTGTTTGGCGGCGCGCCACGCACGGTCAGCGCCGACCGATGGACCGAATCGGCGCGCAAAACCGTCAGCGGACTCGCCGCGACCCAGCACATGATCACCAATCACGTGATCACCGTCGAAGGCGACCGCGCGAAATGCGTCGCGCATGTGCAGGCGCAGCACTATCTACCCAACGACAAGGGCGACAGCACGCAAACCATGGGCGGCTACTACACCAATCATTTCATCCGCACGCCGGCCGGATGGAAGATCAGCGCGTGCAAATTGACGCTCACCTGGACCACCGGAAACTGGCACATCTTCAGCCTCGCGCGCGATCGGCTCAAAGCGCAAGGCGGCTGAGGTTCCGATTGGAAATCTCTCGCACCTGAGGCGCAAGATTCGCTAAGCTCGCGATATGACCTCGTAACAGGGAGTACGATCGATGGCGGAAGCAGTGATTGCCGATACGGCTGCGGGAAAGATTCGCGGCGCCGTAGAACGCGGCGTTAACATATTCAAAGGAATTCCGTATGCCGCGCCGCCGATTGGCGCGCGCCGTTTCAGGCCTCCGCATAGCGTCGCGCCGTGGAGCGGCGTGCGCGATGCGCTCGCATACGGCGCTCGCGCGATGCAGGATGACAACGCTTTCGCGTTACCGCCTGCGCTGCTCAAACTATTCGTGATGGCCGAACCGATGCCGATGAACGAAGATTGTCTGTTTCTCAACGTCTGGACGCCGGCGCTTTCCGACGGCCGCAAGCGGCCGGTGATGTTCTGGTGCCATGGCGGCGCATTCATCGCAGGTTCGGGCTCGTCGCCGTGGTATGACGGCACTAATCTCGCCGCGAAGGGCGACGTGGTCGTTGTGACGATTAACCACCGGCTCGGAGCCTTCGGCTACCTGCATCTTGAGGATATTGCCGGCCGGGAGTTCGAATCGGCTGGTGTCGCGGGGATGCTCGATATCGTCGCGGCGCTTAAGTGGGTGCGCGACAATATCGCGAACTTCGGCGGTGATCCCGATAACGTCACGATCTTCGGCGAATCGGGCGGCGGCGCCAAGGTCTGCGTGCTGATGGCGATGCCGGAGGCCCGCGGCTTGTTTCATAAGGCGATTATCCAGAGCGGCCCTGCGGTCGAAATGGCGAGCCGCGCCGACGCCAGCGAAACCGCCCGCCAGCTTTTAGGCGAGCTCGGTCTTTCTCCATCCCAGACCGCCGAGTTGCGTTCGATTTCCGCCGAACGCCTTGCGCAGGCGCAGGCCGCGGTGCTCAAGAAAGTCAGCATGATGTCGTTCGCGAACCGGCGCCGGATTGGATTCAATCCCGTCGTTGACGAAACGCATCTGCCGCAAGGTCCATTCGCACCCGCCGCGCCTGCGATCTCGGCTGGAATTCCACTGATGATCGGCACCAATAAGGACGAAATGACCCTGTTCTTCGGACTCGCCCCGTGGCTCGAAGCGATGGACGAGGCCGCTATGCACTCGCGAGTTGCGATGTTCGTTGGAGCCGAACGCGCGCCCGCGATAATCGCCGCCTACCGCAAGGCGCGTCCTTCCGACGCACCGCGCGATATCGTACTCGCAATCGCAACCGACCAGGCCATGCGCATCCCGTCGCTGGTCATCGCCGATCGCAAAGTTGCGCAAGCGGCGGCGCCGGTGTTCGTTTATATGTTCACCTGGGAGACCCCGGTGCTCGAGGGTAAGTTGAAATCGCCGCACGCGCTCGAGATTCCTTTCGTATTCGACACGCTTCATACCTCGAAGCTGGCCGGTGATTCGCCCGCGCGCTTCCCGCTATCCGAAAAGATGAGCAAAGCGTGGCTGGCTTTCGCGCGCAACGGAGATCCGAACCATTCCGGCCTCCCGCGATGGCCCACCTACGATGTGGAACGCCGCCCCACGATGATGTTCAGCGAACAATGCCGGATCGAGGACGACCCATTCCGCGCGGAGCGTCTCGCGTGGAGCTGCGATTAACCACTTGCGGCAGTGAACTTCACGTTAGCCGGTCGCACCTGCCGGCCGGTCGGGAACATCTTCGCGGCATGCCCGGCGCAAGCCCCGCGATTAAATTACTGACTATCGTTATTCTTCTGATTATCGGGGCTGCTATGGCATGCGGCGGATGCGCCACCGAAAAGGTCGACGTGCCAGCCGCGGGCGCATCCTATGATTCGGCGCCAGCCAAGCCCCTGCCCTTTCGCGGACGGCTCTTGGAGGGCGATAGCGACGAGCTTCCGCCGTCGGTCGCGATGTCGCTCACGAACAAATCGCCGATCGGATTTTCCTACCGCGAAGAGCTGACCCACGGCGAGCGTCACACACCGCTGTTCCTGTCGGCGATCGATCCTGCGACATATCTCGGCGCGCCGCTCGGAGAATACACTGTGACGGCGTTCGCGAGCCTGTCGATCACCGACGGCGACAAAGTAATTGGCTATTACACCACGAGAGCGCGAGTCGCTGAGAGCTATAATATCAAGTCCGAACCAACTCACATCGAACTCGAGCATCAGGCACGAGCCGCCGTCCGCGCGAAAATCGATGCGCAACTGGCCGCCGACGCAGGCCGGCTGAAAGATTCGAGCGCCGCGCCTCTCACTGCGGGTGCGCCGTCAAATCAGTGAGTAAACGTGTGCGGATGTTCGCGGCGCTACGCTGGCGAATACCATATTCGCGCATAGTGTATTGCGGATTGATATACCTGTCAGGATGCGCGGTGCAGGGAGCATCTTTTCAAAAAGTCCAGTTCCCCCCGACCAGCGCGGTAATATACGTCTATCGGCCGTACAAATACGGTAGCTCGCTACTGAGACCCGATGTCACCTGCGGCGGCCAGAGCGCAGCGATCGGTCCGGGCGGATATCATCCTTTTGTAATTCCCGCTGGCAAAGTGACCTGCGAAGTCGCTGGCGGCGAGAGCAACGACAAGGTTGAGATTCTGGCCGAACCGCATAACTACTATATCAAAGAGGATTTCTCGTGGGGCGTTCTGCGCGGCCATCCGCATCTCAACCCCGTTGACAGCGATACCGCGCACGACGAGATAAACACCTGCGTGCTCGAGCCGTGAGTAAGCCAGCCGCGAAAATCATTTCGCGCGATGCGCCCGGTACGCGGCAATCAGCGCATTAGTCGAGCTGTCGTGTTTCAGATCCGGCGCGGCCGCGCTTTCCAACTCCGGAACGATCCGTTGCGCGAGCACCTTGCCCAGCTCGACTCCCCATTGATCGAACGAGTCGATTCCCCAAATTGTGCCCTGGGTGAATACGCTGTGTTCGTATAGCGCGACGAGCTTGCCGAGCGTCTCGGGCGTCAGCGCGTCGGCGAGGATAGTTGTCGAAGGGCGATTGCCCTCGAATACGCGATGCGGTACCAGCCAATCCGGCGTGCCTTCGGCTCGCACTTCGTCAGCAGTCTTGCCGAACGCCAAAGCTTCAGCCTGCGCGAAGACATTCGCCATGAGCAGATCGTGATGGCGTCCGAGTGGATTCAGCGAGCGATAGAAGCCAATAAAATCGCATGGGATCAGCTTGGTGCCCTGATGAATCAATTGGTAGAACGAATGCTGCCCGTTGGTGCCGGGCTCGCCCCAGAAGATTGGTCCGGTCTGATAATCGATTGCAGCTCCGCCGAGCGAGACGTGCTTTCCGTTCGATTCCATCGTGAGCTGCTGGAGGTAGGCGGGAAAGCGCTTCAAATATTGCTCGTACGGAAACACGCCAACCGTTTGCGCGCCAAAAAAATTATTGTACCAGACCGCGAGCAGTCCCATCAGCACCGGCAGATTCCGCTCGAATGGCGCGGTGCGGAAATGTTCGTCGATCGCGTGGAATCCCGCGAGCATCGCGGCGAAATTCTCCGGCCCGATCGCGATCATCGTCGAAAGCCCGATCGCCGAGTCCATCGAGTAGCGTCCGCCGACCCAGTCCCAGAATCCGAACATGTTGGCGGTGTCGATTCCGAACTTCGCGACGCCCTCGGCGTTCGTCGACACGGCGACGAAATGCTTCGCGATCGCCTTCTCGTCGCCGAGCGCGGCAAGGCTCCACGCGCGCGCCGTCTGCGCATTGGTCATGGTCTCGAGCGTGGTGAAGGTCTTCGACGAAATGATAAACAACGTCTCGGCGGCGTCGAGGTCGCGCGTCGCCTCGGCGAAATCCGTCCCGTCGACGTTCGACACAAAGCGCATCGTCAGATTGCGGGCGCTATAATAGCGCAGCGCTTCGTACGCCATAACCGGACCGAGATCCGAGCCGCCGATACCAATATTGATCACGTTGCGGATCGGCCGTCCGGTGTGCCCCTTCCACACCCCGCTTCGCACTCGGTTCGAGAAATCGCCCATCCGATCGAAAACCTCGTGAACCGCCGGCACGACATTGGTCCCATCGACGACAATCGTCGCGCCGCGCGGAGCGCGCAGAGCGACGTGCAATACCGCGCGCTTCTCGGTGACATTGATCTTCTCACCGGCGAACATCGCGTCGATTCGCTCCCGCAGCTCCGACTGTTCGGCGAGATCGATCAGGAGCTTGATCGTCTCGGCGGTGATGCGATGCTTCGAGTAGTCGGCGTACAGACCGGCGGCCTCGAGCTTGAAGCGCGCGGCGCGTCCCGGATCGTCTTTGAACATCGCGCGCAGGTGCGCGCCGCGGATCTTTTCAAAATGCGCGGCGAGCGCCTTCCACGCGGGGCGCTGAGTGAGCGGCGCGGCAGCCATCGCGCTCAGCTTGCCTTTCTGATCGCGGCGCTTTTTTCGGCGATCCGGGCCAGCAATTCGTCCCACGACTTCACGAATGCGGCGGCACCCTCTTTCTGAAGCTGCTCGGCCAGCGCGTCGATATCGATTCCCGCCTTCGTGAACTCGGCCAGCTCGCGTTCGGCGTCGCCGCCATCAGCGGGCAGCATCGGTCCCACCTCGCCATGCTCCGCCATCGCGTGCAGCGTGTTTTCCGGCATCGTGTTGATCGTGTGCGGAGAAGCCAGCGCCTTTACGTACAGAATATCCGAGGACTTGGGATCCTTGGTTCCCGTGCTCGCCCACAGAAGGCGCTGCGGGCGCGCGCCCTGATTCATCAGGCGCAGCCACCGGTCGCTGTCGAGCAGCTCGCGATAAGCCTTATAGGTCCGCTTCGCGATCGCGATTCCCAACCGATCGCGCATCGCGGCCGGTACCTTCTGCGCGACCGCGACGTCCCATCGGCTGATAAATAACGACGCGACCGAGCCGACGAAAGGATTAAGTCCCGCGGCGACGCGCCGTTCGATTCCCCTCATGTATGCGCCAGCGGCGGCGAGATATTGCTCGCGCGAAAAGAGCAGCGTGACGTTGATTGAGACGCCCGAGAAGATCGCCTCCTCGATCGCGGGCAGGCCCTCGCGCGTACCCGGAATCTTGATGAACAAGTTGGGCCGCGCGGCGCGTCCGTACAGCGCCTTGGCCGCCTTCACGGTGCTCGCGGTGTCGTAAGCAAGCTTCGGTGAGACCTCGAGCGATACCCATCCATCGACGCGATTGGTCAGGTCATGGACCGGGCGGAACAGATCGGCCGCCTGGGTGAGGTCCTCGAGCGCGAGGTCGAAGAACAGTTCCTCTCCCTGCAGTCCGGCAGCGTTCTTCTGCGCGATCGCCGCGTCATAATCTGCGCCGCTCTTCAGCGCGTGGTCGAAGATAGTCGGGTTCGAGGTGAGACCGGTGATCGAGAGTTCCTCGATATAGCGCTTGAGGCCGCCGCCGGTCAGAAGCGCGCGTGTGATATTGTCGAGCCACAGGCTTTGGCCCGCGGCATGAAGTTGTTGGGTCGCTTTCATAACGCCTCCTGCTCGAACATCGCTGGTCCTTGCTTCGATCTTCCTCGCCGCGCATCAGGCGGGTCAACCGCGAAGAACCTAATCGACGATTGCCGAATAGATTATATTGCGCAACTGGCCCCGGAAGTTAAACGTCCCCGACGGCATCAGCTGCGTCATGAAAATCACCGACAAGTCTTCCTTGGGATCGACCCAGAAGATCGTCGAGGCCGCGCCGCCCCAGTAATAGTCGCCCGCTCCGAGCGCACCTATCTCGACCTGCCCGAGCGACATCGCGAAGCCCAGGCCGAAGCCCACGCCCTCATAAGCCGTCTCGGAAAAATCGCCGTACGCCATCTGCGTGAGGTCCTTGCCGCCGCTCAGATGATTCATGTGCATCAGCTCGACCGTCCGCGGACCCAGAATCCGCGCGCCGTCGAGCTCGCCCCCGCGCCGCAGCATCTCGCAGAAGCGGAAGTAATCCGCGGTCGTGCCGGTGAGTCCGCCGCCGCCCGAAAAGAAAGTCGGTTCCTTGAGATACGCGCTGCGTTCCGGATCGTCGATCAGCTTGAGCGTCTTGTCCGGCTTGCGCTCGTAGTTCGCGGCGAAACGGCCCGCGTTTTTCGGCGCGACCCAAAACGCGGTGTCCGCCATCCCGAGCGGATCAAGAATCACTTCGCGCAAGTAGTGGTCGAAGCGCTTGCCGGAAATCGCCTCGACCAGATATCCGCACACGTCGGTAGAAAACGAGTACATCCAGCGCTCGCCCGGCGTATAGCGCAGCGGCACTTTCGCAAGCTTCTGCACGAAGCCGGCAAGCGTCTCCCCCGCGCCGCGCGCGACACCAACCTCGCGATAGGCGCGGTCCACCGGATGGTTCGTCGCTCCGTAGGTCAGGCCGCCCTGATGGCTAAGCACGTGGCGCATCGTCATCGGCCGCGCGGGCGCCGCGGTCTGCATCCCGACGCCTTCGCCGGAAACCCAGACCTGATGTTCCCGCCACTCGGGGATAAACCGCGCCACCGGATCGTTGAGCTGAAAGTGGCCCTGCTCGTAAAGCGCCATCAGCGCCACCGACGTGATCGGCTTGGTCATCGAGTAGAGCCGGAAGGTCGTGTCGTCGGCCATCGGCCGCTTGCGCTCGCGATCCATCATCCCCATCGACTTGAAATATGCGAGATGGCCGTGGCGCGCGACGAGCGTCTGACATCCCGCGATCTTGCCGGTCTCGATATAGTTGCGGCTCAGATGGTCGGTGATCCGTGCGAGGCGCTCAGGCGCGAACCCTGCGCGTTTCGGTTCGAGTTCCATCGTGTCTCCCTGTGTCAGCCGTTATCCGATCCGTTCAAGAACGAACACCGGAATCTCGCGCGTGGTCTTTTTCCGATATTCGTTGAACATCGGCATCTGAGCCGCCTGCGCGTTGTAAAGCCGCTCGCGCTCCGTGCCGGAAGTGAGGCGCGCGCGGACCTGGAACTTTTCCGTCCCGACTTCGACCGTGAGCACGGGATTGGCGACCAGGTTGTGGTACCAGTCAGGATTTTTCGGAGCTCCGGCCTTCGACGCGATAATAACGATCCGGTCGCCATCGCGCGTATATACGAGCGGCGTCGTATAGACGCGTCCGCTTTTCGCGCCCTTGGTCGTCAACAGGATCATCGAGGCGCCCGCGAACGGTCCTCCGACCTTGCCGCCGTTGGCGCGAAATTCCTCGATCACGCGCCGATTGAAATCGTTCATGTCCGCCATATGCACGCTCTCCGTTTGCGCCCATGCCCGGCGCATTTGTCGTTGCCGCAACTCGCTACCGATATTAGCCAACCCCGCGAAAACGCCGCCGGCGCGGCCGAACCTCGCGCGCTCACGCTCCAGGTATCGCGAGCCGGTAAGTCTCGGCGGCCGTGCGATGGAACATCGCACCTTTTTCATCCGCGTTGTAGCGTCCCGCGATCTTCTTGAACGCGTTCCAAAGCACGAGATACGAGCACGACACCCGATCGACCGGAAAATTGCTCTCGAACATGCATCGCGCGGGACCGAAATTATCGATCGCACATCGATAATAATCCCCGGTCGCCGCGACCAGTTCGTCCGACGACGGCGGCCGCGCCCGTTTGTGAAACTCAAATCCGTTGATCGGCATATTAATCCCGCCGAGCTTCGCGACCACGTTGGGGCATCGCGCAAGCTCGGCGATATCTTTTTTCCACTGCGCGAAGATTTCTTCCCGGCGGCCCTCGTAGGGACCAATTCCGAGCGGACCGCCAAAGTGATCGAGGACAATCTTCGTCTCTGGAAACGCGCGCGCCAACTCGGTAACCATCCCCAACTGCGGATGGTACTGCCACGCCTCGAAGCTCAGGTTAAACTTCGCCAGCCGCGCGAATCCCTCGCGGAACTTTGACGATCGGTACAGATCGGCGGGCGGATTGGTATGCGAGTTGCGCACCGCCGGCGAAGCGTCGAACCCTCCCGCATGCCGGATTCCGCGAAAGCGCGCAGGCGCGGCCGCAAGATGCGCCCCAAGCACGGGCTCAACCGCCGCACCCAACGTCAGATCGGCAAAGCCAACGATTCCCGCCGCGACGCGAGTCGCACCGAACTGCGCGCTCGCGCTCTGCGCCGCGATCCCGTTGACGAACTCCGTCTCGCCGACCGGCGCCATCGCCGGGTCCCCGTCGGCACGGTACATCGACAGACACTCGACGAATACCGTCGCGACGACGCGATGGCCCGAGCCCGTGTCGCGCAGCAATTCTTCAAGCATGTAGCGGCTGCCGGGACGGTCCCACAGATGATGATGCGGATCGATAATCGCAAGCTCGGGTTCGAGCACCGGCTCGACCACCTGCTTAAGCCACGCATCGCGTTCGGTAATGGCATTTTCGGCCATCATATTCTCCTCGCCTCGCGGCCACCTCCAGCAGATCTGTAATTGGCGGAGGGGGTGGGATTCGAACCCACGAGCGACTTTCATCGCTGCCGGTTTTCAAGACCGGTGCCTTCAACCACTCGGCCACCCCTCCGGAGCTTATTTCTCAAGCACTTACACGATTTCGATGCCCAACGCGACCGTTCAACCCGACGCCCGTGCGATCTCCAGGCACACTCGTGTCCGCGTGGACTCCAGCGTGAATGAGGTGTGGCATGCGTCCGGTCGAGGTATTCATCTTCAATCATGCGCCCATGTCGCTGTCAGAAAAGTTCGTCGCGATCGGAAAGCGACACGGCGCGAAGATGTCTCAATCCGGCGCCGATACGTGGGAAATCACAAACGTTGCGGCCTGACCGGCGTAACCCGCGTGCCGAATGAAGTCTTCGCCGCGCAAAGTTCTATCGCTTGACGACCTACTTGACGATTACGCATCCGAGAAGCCCCGGATGCGACCGGAGTCGGTGCTGCGATCGAGGCCGGGCCTTTATGCCGGCGTTGTGCTGGCGCGCGGCTATGCGGACTGCGCTAGCCGTCGGTAAGCCGCGGCTCCGCGCACCGAATTCAGAAGAGCGAGCGCAAAAAGCACGCTCACTCCCAATGTGACCATCGACACCCCGCCGCCCTGGCGCAGGATATAGGTGAGGCTCTCGGTGCACATCAGCAGGTACACGCACAGCGCGACTACCGACGCCGCCCGCGAGATTGTCGATATCCACGCCGCAAGCCCGAACCAGCCGGCCGTCATGACCAGTGCCAGCGGCAACTTGAGCGCGACCATCGACAGCGGAATCTGATCCGGCCATGCGAAATGGCGAAACGGCCATTCAGCGCCAATCAACAGACATACCGGGATTCCATACCAGGCGATTCGCCGTGCGCGCACCGCATTGTCAATCCGGGGCCACAGCACTAACGCCATCAGGGCGACAGCTTGATCGAGGAGGCGCAGGATCCGCAGGTTGTGCAAGGCCATCCATGCGTATCTAGGTTCTAGGACCATGGCAGTTCCTCCTCTATCCATATGGATTTACTCGACAATAAACTCAACTGCCGCCCTCTTCTGAACATCGCAAAATGCGAAGGCGGCTGAACGACTTTCTCGTTTAATATACCGTTAACGCGATTTTGTGGCCAGTACCTACGCCGGCGGACAAAAACCCGCGATGGATCACAGCATCGAGCAAGCGTCTCGCACGGCAAACTCGTTTGGATCATGCTGAAGACCTGATCATCCGGAAAGTCGGAAGCCTCTTGAGAGGCGGTGCATAGGCTATCAGCCGGATAA
>JAJZAG010000213.1 GCA_021799555.1 Deltaproteobacteria bacterium
ATGGTTCTCAGGCAGTCCGTGCTTGTAAAAGGTGCGTTTGCGAAGAATGAATCCCGCATTGTACAGCTTGAAGTGCGGCGTGTCGAAGAAGACCACCTCACGGATTTGCGGCGATTGCTCGGAGTCCACTTTGCTGAGATGCACGCCCAGAGTCTTGGCGGCGTGATGAGCGATCTTCCAGAACTTGTGGAAGGAATTGCGCTTATGGAACTTTTCCGCGCTCAGCAGAAGCTTGTATTCACGATATTTGATTTGGTCGGCC
Source organism: Deltaproteobacteria bacterium (assembly GCA_021799555.1). Lineage (GTDB taxonomy): Bacteria > Desulfobacterota > Binatia > Binatales > Binataceae > JBARDN01. Next base: position 263 of record JAJZAG010000213.1, read on the forward strand.
GGTATCGGCTCGTAGAGATTCTTGTCGTGATTGGCTTGCTGGCTCATCCGCAATTTCGCCGTGCTCCATAGCGCGCCGCAGCGCGACGCTTGACCAATCGAAGTACCAGTCCGTGCGATAACGGTCAATTGCGTCCCGCTTCCCTCTGGGACACTCTGCCAGCCTTGCTTTTGGCCTGCGTTTGCCGCACTTACCGTGCATGGAGACGAATTCAAGCCTGTGGAACCGAATGCAATCGGCGGTGCCGCGCGGGGTTGCCGTCTCGCTGCCGGTTTTCGCCGCGAGCGCCGAAAACGCCGAGCTGCGTGACGTCGAAGGACGACGATATATCGATTTCGCCAGCGGAATCGCCGTATTGGGAGTTGGCCATCGGCATCCACGCGTAATCGCCGCTGTCCGAGCGCAACTCGACGCGCTGACCCACGCCTGCTTTCAGGTTACTCCGTATGAGCCCTACGTCCGGCTTGCCGAGCGTCTCAACCAACTCGCGCCGGGAACCGAGCCGAAAAAGACAATTTTACTCACCACCGGTGCCGAGGCGGTTGAAAACGCGGTCAAGATTGCCCGCTACTCGACGGGGCGGCCCGGCGTGATCGCATTTGAGGGAGCCTTTCATGGGCGCACGCTGATGGCGCTTGGGCTGACCGGCAAGGTAAATCCCTACAAGATGGGCTTCGGTCCGCTTCCCGCCGAAATCTATCACGCGCCATTTCCAGACGAGTATCACGGGGGCAGGGTCGCGCAATCTCTCAAAGCTATCGATGCGATCTTTCGGTCGTCGATCGAGCCTGTTCGCGTGGCGGCGATAATCGTCGAACCGGTGCAAGGCGAGGGCGGATTCAATGTCGCACCGGCGGCGTTTTTGCGCGAGCTTCGAAGTTTGTGCGATCGGTACGGAATCTTGCTCGTTGCTGACGAGGTGCAGACCGGATTTGGGCGCACGGGGCGGATCTTCGCGATCGAACACGCGGGGATTGCGCCAGATTTAATCGCGATGGCAAAAAGCCTCGGCGGTGGATTCCCGCTGGCCGCGGTCACCGGTGCGGCCCGCGTCATGGACAGCGTCGCGCCGGGTGGTCTCGGCGGCACGTACGCGGGAAATCCAATTGCCTGCGCCGCGGCCTTGGCGGTTCTCGAGGTGATGCGCGATGAGAACCTTCCAGCGCGTGCTGAAAAAATTGGCGCCGTGATTCGTGCGCGGTTCGATGCCCTGGCGCGCGACGCAAGGTTCGAATGTATCGGCGACGTGCGCGGGATTGGCGCGATGATCGCGATAGAGCTGGTCAAGCAACGCGGCAGTCGTGATCCCGCGCCGGAGTTGACTCGCCGCGTGGTCGCGCGCGCGGCGGAGCGCGGCCTTGTAATCCTTTCCTGCGGCGTCCACGGAAACGTCATCCGTATCCTTGCGCCACTGACTGCGCCACTCGAGCAAATCGATGAGGGTCTGAGCATCCTTTCAGCCGCGCTCGCCGACGCGATCGAGGAGTCGCGCAATGACACCAGGTGACCCCGAGCTCAGACGCCGCGCTTGAGCAACGCGCGTCGTCGCGGAAAGGAGAGCGCATCCTTGATAGCCATGATAGCTGATGTTAGCGTCGCCAACGGAAGGATGCGCGCGAGTGGCGCAGTCTTGCTCTGCGTGCGGCGGGGACCTTCGGCGGATTCTATCAATGACGGCGCATCGTAGACTTCCTGATTTCATCGCGGTCGGACCGCAGCGCACCGGAACCACATGGCTGCACAAGAGGCTCGAGGGCAGGGTAGGGCTTCCGCAGACCAAGGAGACCGATTTCTTTTTCAAGAATTTCGAGCGCGGCCTCGACTGGTATCTGGATTTTTTTGCTGCGTGCCCTGACGCAATGCCGATGGGCGAGATCAATCCCAACTATTTCGGGGAAGCGATTGCATGCGAAAGGATCGCCGCGACAATTCCGCGATGCAAGATCATCGTGTCGCTGCGCGATCCGACCGAGCGCGCGTGGTCGTCATATCGCACGATGCGTCGTGACGCGTGGACGCGCGCCGGATTTATTGAAACCGTGACGCGCAACCCCGTCATTCGCGAGTCGAGCCGGTATACGTTCCATCTCGAAAACTGGCGGCGAAATTTCGGCGCAGACCGCGTCATGGTTTGCCTCTATGATGATTTGGAAGCGGATCCTCAAGCTTACCTCGACAGGATTTGCCAGTTTATCGGTATAGGCCGAATAGTGATCCGCGGCAGTGCCGCCGCGACCGAACGCGTCAATACAGTTACCCAGGCGCCCCGCAGCCGAAGGCTCGCGCGCGGTGCACGCGGGGCGCGCGACTGGCTTGCGATGCATCGATGGCATCGGTTCGGCCGCGCGCTCGATCGTCTGGGCGTATGGCGCGCCGCGTTCGCGGGCGGTGAGGAGTTCGGAAGGATGGATCCTGCCGCTGAGGCGCGGCTGCGCGAGCATTTCCTCTCCGAGGTTGAAGCGCTCGAAAAATTGCTCGGTCGAGACCTCCGAACATGGAAGCTACCTCACCCGCGTGAGACGGGTGCTGGAGCGCCCTGGAAAAACTCCGGCGGGGTTCGAGCGTGATGCCTCGCGTATCGGTAATCATGCCGGCATATAACGCGGCGCGTACGATCGCGCAGGCGCTCGATAGCGCTTTTGCGCAGACCTTTAGTGATTTCGAAATGATCGTCGCCGATGACGGTTCAACGGATGCGCTCGAAGAGGCGCTGTCGCCATACCGCGACCGCCTGAAATTTCTGCGCCAGAACCATAGCGGAATCGCGGCCGCCCGCAACGCCGGCGTCGCCGCGGCCCGAGCCGACTACATCGCATTTCTCGACGCCGATGACCTGTGGATGCCCGAACGGCTGGCAAAGACCGTGGCGGTGCTTGATGCCGATCCCGGCTGTGTTCTTGTTTTCACGGGAGCAATCACGATCGACAAGGACGGCACCCCCACAGGCGAATATTCGATCGACGGCGCCGCAACTCTCGAACCCGGGCTTTTCGAGATCGTTTCGGGACGGCCGCGGCTCGACGCGAGTTCGGTTTTAATGCGGCGCGCAACCTTTGATCACGTGGGTGGATTTGACGCGGCGGCGTTTGGCCGCACCAGCAGGGGACAGGATTCGTACCTGTACTCGCTTGCGAGCGAGCTCGGCAGATTGCGGATCGTTCCTGAACCGCTGATAAAATATCGCGCGGAGCCGATGCGAAATCGGATGTGGAAATCTGAGGCGGGCCGCCAGATTCTGATGCGCAAATGGCGTGCGCGCTACGGTCGAAGGATTCGCCCGGCGCTCAGAATTCAGACCGCGGCGTGGGCGCGCGCGTGGAATCAAATCGGACTGGACGCGATCGAACGGATCAACCTGAAGGTTGCGCGCGCCGCGTTTCGCGCCGCCTGGCGTCTGGAACCGTGGAATCTACGTCTGCTCGCGCGTTTCGCATCCGCTTATCTTCCGGCGCCGACGGTGGAACGGATGGAACGGCGACGCGCCGCGCGCAGACGCATCAGGGGAGCGGTTAAGGCGAGGACGTGAATTCGTGGACGCCTGAAATCAAGATCGTGGCACAAGACACGTTGGTTTCCGCAACGAACCTGCCGGACGTTATCGCGGTTGGTCCGGGCCGTACGGCTACCACCTGGCTCTACGAGAAACTCAAGGGACACGTTAATCTTCCGGCAGGTATCAAAGAAACGGATTTCTTTACCACGAACTACCACAAGGGCATCGAATGGTACTCGCACCACTTCCGCGAGGCTTCGGGTGCGATGCCAATCGTGGAAGTGAATCCGTATTTCGGTTTTCCCGAGGCCGCCGAGCGCATCAAGCGCCACATTCCGCGCTGCCGGATCATTTGCACTTTTCGCAATCCGGTCCAAAGGATTTATTCGTCATACAAACTGTGGCGTCACTATACACAGACGTTTTTGCCAATGGATGATTTTCTAACCAAGGTGCCGCAGATTATCGAGGTCACGCGTTACGCGAAGCATCTGGCTGACTGGCAGGGCCGCTTCGGCACCGAGCGTGTGCTGGTCTTGTTGAATGATGACCTGCGCGCCAACCCGCAGGAATTTCTGGACCGGGTGTGCGACTTCATCGGGATTGCGCGCTATTCGGTGCCCACCGCGGGCCCAGAACTGATCAACTCGATTGACGACCTTCCACGCTTTCCGAAAATCGCGCGGCGCGCGCGGCATCTGATGGACTGGCTCGAGGAGCGGCAATCCTATGCGCTGATCAACCATCTTGAACGCATGGGGGTGTGGCGATGGTGTTTTGGCGGCGGGGCAAAATTCGGACCGATTGATCCGATAATCGAGGCGCATCTGCACGAGATCCTCGATCCTGATATCGCTGCGCTGGAAAAAATGCTCGGACGCAACCTTGATGCGTGGAAGGCTTCCGGCGTTAACAGGCACGATCCGGTCGGCTGAGAGTCAGCGCCGATGCATGATGTTTCAGTCATTATTCCGGTCTTCAACGGCGCCACGACAATCGGCAGAGTCATCGAGTCTGTGCTCGCGCAAAGCGCAGGCACGCCTGAAATTATCTGCGTCGATGACGGCTCGACCGACGCATCGGCGGAAATCGCCAGCAGCTACGGCGAGCGGGTTCGGGTGCTCACGCAACCGAATCGTGGGCAGGCGGCGGCGCGCAACGCAGGAGCGAGTGCCTCGAGCGGAGAGTTTATCGTATTTCTTGATGCCGACGATCTGCCGCGGCCGACGATGTTCGAGCGATGTCTCGAGGCTCTGCGCGCGAGACCCGATTGTGTATTGGCGTATACCAACGCAGAAATCCTCGGCGAAGACGGCCGCGTCATGCGCGAATCGATGGTGGCGCGGGACCGGGCGCGGGCGCCCTCGATGGAAGATCTGCTCGGACGCATCTGGCCAATCGTCCCGAGCGTTGCGATGATGCGCCGGACGGCTTTCGCTGCAACCGGAGGATTCGAGCCGGCGCTCCGTGGTCCCGAGGATATTTTCTTTTGGCTTGTGCTGCGCGAAAAGGGGCCGTTTATTTACATCCCCGAAGTTCTGGTTGCGAAGACCGAGTACGGTCTCTTTCCCAAGGTGCTTGAACGCGATCCCGGCGCGAAGGCTTTCGCGAAAGCGGTTCGTGAGCGCTACGGCGCGCGCGCGCACGGACTGCTCGACGACTTCCGTCGCATGCGCGCGCGGTTGCTGGAACGTTGCGCCGCGGAAGCGATGGCGGCCGGCGCGCCGGCGATGGCGCGGCGCTGCTACTTGCGTGCGCTTGGCTATGCGCCCACCCGCCTAAAGATTTACCGGCGACTGCTTGCAACTTATATCGGGCGCGGCGCGTCTGCCGCTGGCGCAGGTCGGTGAGGATTGCGATGGGTGCGCGGGTTTCGGTTATCGTTCCGGTTTACAATGGCGCCGCGACCGTGGCGGCGGCCCTCGACAGCATCCTCGCGCAGTCATTCCAGGAGATTGAGATCGTTGCAGTCGATGACGGTTCGACCGATGGTTCGACGTCGGTACTCGAGCGCTACGCCCCGCGCGTGCGCGTGCTGTGTCAGGAAAACCGGGGACCCTCGGCGGCACGCAATCTCGGCGTGCGTAGTTCATCGGGCGACTATCTGGCCTTTCTTGACGCGGACGACTTATGGAGACCGGAATTCCTGCAACGCAGTGCTGCGGTGCTCGATTCACACCCCGAATGTGTGCTCGTCTATTCGGACCTCGAACTAGCCGACTCAACTGGGGCCGCGATGGGCGCGAGGCTTATCGGGAAGCGCGACGTACCGACTCTGCGTGACATGCTCGACCGGCTCTGGCCGATCCTGCCCAGTTCGGTTGTAATGCGGCGCGAGGCTTTTGATCGCGCCGGCGGTTTTCCGGAGGAGTTGACGAGTTTCGAGGACGTTTACTTTTGGCTGCTCGCGCGTGAGCAAGGCGAATTTTGGTATATCGAAGAACCACTCGCGCTTTGGCGCTTCGCGCATTATCCTCAGCCGCTTAAACCCGCGGGAGGTCAGGAGGCCGCGGGCCTTAAGTTCGACCGCATGGTCGAGATGCGCTACGGGGTGCGCGGGCTTGCGCATACCGCGGGGCGCCGGCGAGCTCCGAGAAGCATCCTCGGGTTTTTTGGGTTGCACGCGCTCGCGCGCGGAGATCGGCGCGGGGCACGGCGCGCATTTGCCGCTGCGCTGCACATTGATCCGTGGCGAGCGAAAAATTATCTTCGCTGGCTAAGAACATTCCTGCCCGACGGGCTCGTGCGCATAGGGTCTGGCGCAGGCTCTCGAAAATCCGGCCGACCGTAAATG
>JAJZAG010000214.1 GCA_021799555.1 Deltaproteobacteria bacterium
GCGGTTGTGCACAGCGCGGGATTGGTCAATTTCGAGGCGTCGCTGTCGAAGTCGATCGAGGTAAACGCGGGCGGCGTGGCCAACGTAATCGAGTTCTGCCGAAAGATGGGCGCCGCGATGTTGCATATTTCGACTTGCTATGTGGCAGGCGCCGCCGACGGGCATCGCTTCGAAGATGATATTCCGGTGAACTGGTGTCCGGCGGGAATATCAAGCTTCAATCTCGAACGCGAGATCCGCGACGCACGCGCCGCGATCGCGCGCACCGAAGCGGAATCGCGCGACCAGCAGCGGCAGGCCGCGTTCCGCGGCGAATCCGGCGACGACGGAGAAGCCGAAACCCGCGAGGGTGCGCTCGAGCATCGCCGCAAAGCGTGGGTCGAAGAACGCCTGAAGGAAATTGGCAGAGAGCGCGCGCTCAAATGGGGATGGCCGAATACCTATAGCTACACAAAGAGCCTCGGCGAGCAATTGGTATTGGCGGCGCGCGGAGAACTCAATGTCACGGTGGTGAGGCCCGCCGTGATCGAGAGCGCGCTCGCCGATCCGTTCCCCGGATGGAACCAGGGCGTCAACACCAGCGCTCCGCTCACCTATCTTTCGGGGCGCGGCTACCGTTTCTATCCGGCGCGGGCGGATTTGGTCCTCGACGTGATTCCGGTCGATTTGGCCGCGCACGCGATGATTCCGATTCTGGGCGCGCTGCTCGCGCGGCGCCAAAAGCCGATCTATCAGCTTTGCACCTCGGATCGGAATCCACTGCCGATGCGGCGGCTGGTCGAGCTTACCGCGCTGACCAACCGCCGCGACCATCGCGGCGAAAAGGGCTCCGCGGGCAGGATGGCCAAGCATCTCGAAGCGGTCGTCGTCTCGCAGAGCAGTTACGATCTCGCCAGCCTGATGCTGCCGCGCATACTCAAGCGGGCGGCCGAGATCGCTCGGACGGTTGCAGGCGGCGAATCAGAGCGCTTCAAGCGGCTCGAAACCCGTATCGACGCTTTCAAGGATAACACCGAGCTCGCGCGCGAGATGGTCGAGGTTTATCGCCCGTACATCCAGGAGCTGGTCTATACCTTTCACAGCGCAAACACGCGCGCGCTTTATGCGAGCCTTGCGCCCGCGGATGCGAAACGGCATCCGTACCGTCCCGATTTGATCGACTGGCGCGACTACTGGATGAATATCCACATGCCTGGATTGCGCCGGCATATTTTTGGCCAGCTCGATTTGCATACGCGCCGGCAGCGCTCGCTGCCGCGCTACCGCAATCTTGTCGATCTGCTCGACCGCGCCGCCGAGCGCTATGGCGCCGCGCCGGCGCTGATCGCGCGCCGCGCGTCCGGCGAGCGTACGACGATAACCTATAACGACCTGCGCGATCGGGCCCATCGCGCGGCGCTCCTGCTCGCGCGGCGCGGAATCAAGCCTGGCGACCGCGTGTTGCTCGTCTCGGAGAACTCGCCCGATTGGGTGCTCGGCTATTTCGCGATCCTATGCGCGGGCGCCGTAGCGGTGCCGCTCGACCATCTGATTTCCCCCGAAGAGCTTGCGCCGATCTGTAAAATCGCCGAGCCGCGCGCCGCGCTGCGTTCGAGCGCGGTGGCCAAGCGGCTCGGCAACGCGATCGGTTCGGCCGCTGCACGAGCCGTCGAGATCGATCTGGCCGAGTTGTCGCGGCCGTTTATTCTTGACAAGGCCGCCGCGCCCGTTGCGCCGCCCGAGCGCAAGGCGGTCGCTTCGATTGTGTTCACTTCCGGCACGACCGGCGCGCCGAAGGGCGTGATGCTGACGCACGGAAACTTCGCGGCGGAAATCGCGATGATCGCGCGCGTGTTCGCTCTATCCGGCGACGACACGCTGCTCTCGATCCTGCCGCTGCATCATACGTTCGAATTCACGTGCGGGATGCTGCTGCCACTGGCGAGCGGCGCCGCGATCGCCTATCCGCTCGAGTTCGACGCCAAGGACCTGTCGCGAATACTGTCCGACATCCGGCCTACCGCGCTGATTGGGGTGCCCGCACTGTGGGAAGCGGTCCATCGGCGAATCGTCGACGAGGTCGACGCGCGCGGGCCGTTCTTCGCGGCTGCTTTCGGCCAGTTGCGCGAGCTAAATCGCCACCTCGACCGCGACTCGGGTCTGAATCTCGGCTCGATCCTGTTCCGGCAGGCCCATCAGGCCCTTGGCGGACGGTTGCGCCTTGCGGTGAGCGGGGGCGCCGCGCTACCGCATCGCGTCGGCGAGTTCTTCAACGATCTCGGAATCCACCTGCTCGAGGGATACGGACTTACTGAGGCCGCTCCCGTGCTCAGCACCGCGCATCCCGACGATCCGCTCTGCTCGGGATCGGTGGGAAAGCCGCTTAATGGCGTCGAGTTGCGGCTGCTGCCCGAAGGCGCGGAGATTGGAGAGATCGTCGCGCGCGGTCCGAACGTGATGGCGGGATATTATCGGAATCAGGCGGCTACTGACGACGTGTTGCGCGACGGATGGTTGCACACCGGAGACCTTGGACGCTTCGACGCCGAGGGGCGGCTGTATATCGTCGGCCGCGCCAAGGAAGTAATCGTCGATTCCGGCGGCAACAACATCTATATAGACGAGCTCGAAGAAGCGTACGGACATTCGCCGTACTTGCGCGAGATCGCAGTGGTGGGCCTCAAGGTTGCGCAGGGTGAGCAGGTCGCGGCCCTGGCCGTCCCGGCGTATGCGCGGGGCGAGAGCAGGCGTGCGGTCGAAGACGGACTCCGCGCGCATTTCGACCGAGTCGCCCTGGGTCTCAGCCCCTACAAGCGCATCCGAATTCTGCGCTTCACCGATGCCGAGCTTCCGCGCACGCGTACGCGCAAGGTCAAACGCAATGAAGTCGCCGCGATTCTGCGCCGGATGCTCGCCGCGTCCAACGCGAAGAACGCTCCGGCTCCGCACAGTGCGGAGATCGAGCCGTGGCTCGCGCAGGCGCTCGCGCAGGTTTCGTCGGAACGGATCGCGATCACTCCGGCAACCCGGCTGATCGAGGACCTTGGGCTCGACTCTCTCGCGGTCGCCGAACTCGGCGAGCATATCGCCGAGCACGCCGGCCGCGAAATCGGCCCGGAAGAGATGAGCGATCTGCGCACTGTCGAGGATTTGCAGCGTGTCGCGCAGGCCGGTAATGGATCCACGCGGGTGCGGCTGCCCTCCTATGCCCGATTCGCGGAGCCTTACACACCGAAGCTCCCCCGCGCCGCTCGAGATTTCGCCCGTGGCGCGCTTCGCCGCATGCAGCATCGCGCCTTCGACGCATGGCTGCGTCCGACGATTTTGGGCCGCGGCAACGTACCGGCAAATCGCAACGTAATTGTCGTCGCCAATCATTCGAGCCATCTCGATTTCAGCCTCGTCGGCTACGCGCTGGGACGGATGGGCGACGACCTGGTCGTGCTGGCCGCCAAGGATTATTTTTTCAACACCGGCGCGCGCCGCTTTCTGGCGACCAACTTTACTTCGCTCATCCCGTTCGACCGCGAGCGCGCCCAGCTCGAGTCGCTCGACGACGCGCTCGCGGAGCTCGCCGCGGGCAAGAGCGTACTGATGTTCCCCGAGGGCACCCGATCGGCTGACGGAGCGATCGGGGAGTTCAAGAGCGGCGCGGGGTACCTCGCACTGCGCAGCGGATGCGACGTGCTGCCGGTTTTGATTCGCGGCACCAATAGTGTGCTGGGCAAGGGCAGCCTGTGGCCGCGCCGGCATCCGGTCGAAGTCAGGATCGGCAGCGTGATCGGGAACGGGTCGATGCGCGCGCTTGCGGAGAATTCCGACGGGATGGGCGCCTACCGCAAGCTTGCCGATCACATGCGGCGCGCGGTCCTGGCGCTCGCGGGTGTGCCCGGCGGCGCGAAGCTGCGCGCGCACAAATCCGGCGCCGCGCTCGAACTTACGCCGTCGGCGCTCGAGGAATCCGCTGCCGCGAAGACTTCCGCGCGCGGCGCCCGCGGGCGTCCGCGCCACGGCGCCAAAGCGTGAAGTTTCGCGCCGCGGTTTTGTGTGCAATCGCGGTCTTCGCCGCCGCATCGTCAGCGCGCGCATGGGATAGCGGCACCCATCGGATGATCGCCAGGCTGGCGGTGCGCGCCTTACCCGCTTCGCCGCTAAAAGAAGCGCTCGCCGTCAACATTCGCGCGCTCCAGGCCGACGCCGTCGCGCCCGATACGATCCTGCGCGACCGCTACGGAGAAGCCGAAGCGATTCGGCACTACATCGACCTTGAGCGCTATGGCGCCGATCCCTGGCTGGCGCTGTCGCCGGACATGGCGGTAATGCTGGCGCGGTATGGCGCCTATCGCGTCGATAAGGCCGGCACGCTGCCGTGGACGATCGAGAGCGAGGCGGCGATCGTCGGCGAGGATTGGCGGCGCGGCGATTGTCCCGGCGCGATTTTGCACTCGGGCTATCTGGCCCATTATGTCGGCGACGCGAGCCAGCCGCTGCACACGACGATTTACCACGATTGCAACCGATGGCAGCGCGGATGCCACGCGCGCATCGAAAGCGCCGCCAATCATCACACCCGCGAGATCGAACGCGCCGCCGCTTTCGAGGTGCGCGTCAGCGATATCACCGGAATTTGGCCGGCTGCAATCGCCGAGATCGCGCGGGCGCATGCGCTGGTCGCACGAATCACCGCCGATGACGCCAATGCGCGCGCCGCCGGACGCGGCGCCGCGTATGGCGCCGCGCTGCTCGGCGCCGACCCGGCGCTGTTCAGTACGCAGATTGCCGACGCGGCTTCGACGCTAGCATCGATCTGGCTCTACGAATGGAAACAGGCGGGAAGCCCTGACCGCTGCACCTCGCGCCAATGACGCAGCGGGCCGATTGATGGCATACTGGCGCGGTCCGGTCCGCCCCGGCTAAATTTGAGCTAATGGATTGGTTCGGCAAACATCCCGAAGGACATCCGCGACCCTCGCGCGGCGATCGCCGTCCCTCGGTCAGCGAGATCACCGACGCGCTCGTGATCGGAGAATATCCCGCGCCCGGCGATATCGAATGGCTCAAAAGCAATTACGCAATCACCGCGGTGCACAATCTCCAGGATGACGAAGACCTGCGGATCAACGGCCTCGACGCGGGCGAGCTGCGCGGCGAGTACGCGGCGCGCGGAATCGTGTTCGTGCGTACCCCCATTCAGGATGGCAGCGCGGATGCGATGGCGGAGCGGCTGGAGGCGGCGCTCAGCGATCTGTGCGAACTCATGAAATCGCAGCAACGCGTTTATCTGCATTGCAACGCCGGGATGAACCGCGCACCTACGCTGGCGATCGCCTACCTGCGCGCCCGCTGCGCAATGTCGCTCGAAGAAGCAATGCTGCACGTCAAGCGGCGCCGCCCGTGCGGCCCGTTCATGACCGTACTTGAAGATTACTTCGGACCCCGCCACTTGAAACCCGGCGCAATCGGGAGCAAGTGATCGTCCGATGAGCAGCGCGGCGGAAACCCTATCCGGACCGATCCCGCGCCAGCGCCTGCTGCTTGCCTGCGCGTGGGGAGTGCATCTGTACACGGCGCTGGGCGCCGCGGCCGGATTGCTTGCGATTTATTACGCCGCCGAAAGGAATTTTCAGCTCTCCTTCACCGCGATCGGAATCGCGATCTTCATCGACTCAAGCGACGGCGCACTGGCCCGGCTCCTCGACGTGAAGCATCGCGTGCCCTCGTTCGACGGCTCGCTGCTCGACAATATCGTCGATTACCTCACCTATACGGTCGCGGCGGTATTTCTGATGCTCGAGGCGGGGATCATCCCGAAATCGATCCCGGGTCTGCTGCTCGCGTGTTTCATCATGCTGGCGAGCGTTTACGGGTTTTGCCAGACCGATGCAAAGACCGACGACCATTACTTCCTCGGCTTTCCGAACTACTGGAATATCGTCGCGTTTTACCTTTACTGCCTGCACTGGCCGCCGATAGTGAACTGGCTCGTGCTGGGAATTTTCGGGGTGATGGTCTTCGTGCCGATCAAGTACATTTACCCGAGCCGCACCGTTCCGCTGCGTCCGGTAACGATTGCGTTCGGAATCGTATGGGCGATTGTGACCTTCGCGATGCTGCCGATGCTGCCGGCCGTCAACCCGATCATGCTCGGCATCTCGCTCAGTTTCATCGTCTACTACTTTATCGCGTCATTCGTGCTTCATGCGCGATCCGCGCGCCGCCGCGCGGCATGAACGGCGGCGACACCGCCCCCGGCGCGGCGGCACATTGGCTCGAAACGGTCGAGGCCGATTCGCCGATTCTGCTGATCGCGCCGCACGGAGGCCGCGCCGGCGAAGCCGCCCGCGCCACGATGCATCCCAAGGTCAACGACCTGCACACCGCCGATATCACCCGCGAATTGGCCAGGCGCATGGGCGCGTCCGCCTTGATCAACTTCGGGATGGATCGCAATCAACTCGATTGCAACCGCCTGACTCAGCTCGCCGAGCGGGCGCCGTGGATGCTCGAGCTGATCGCGGCGAGCGTCGCCCGA
>JAJZAG010000215.1 GCA_021799555.1 Deltaproteobacteria bacterium
AAAATGAACCGGCATCCGAGTTGACGACATCGAATCGGCTGCCGGCTGATTTCAGGGGCGCTCTGAAGGGGAACGCGAATCGACCGCGCTGATGTGCGCGGGACCGGGGCTATTCGTACATCTCGACTTCGTTCGCGGTGAGATTGCTAGGAAACGGGATCGAGAGAAAAGGGTTGGGCAGAATGATCTTGCTCGACGCGTTGTAACTGATGCTGACAACGGCGCGATCTCCCATCGTCGGCGAGCTGGTCGTCGTCGTCGTGTTTTGGGAAAACGAAGCGATCGAGATCGTCAGATCATTGCCCCCGTTCGAGAGCAGAGTCGAAGAGACGAGTTGCTCGATTGTCGAGTTAAGAGGAACAGTTCCGTTTGGTCCCAGCTGACCCGGATTAACCGCCGCGAAGCGGGCAATCGCATCCGACGCCTGACTCACCGCGAGCGCGGCCTGCCCGAGCATCGCGAACTGGATCCCGACCAGCAGAACGATCAACGCGACGACCGCAATAATGGCAAATTCGACGGCCGCCTGTCCCCGCGGCATAGTTGCTCGCTTCATTTGACCTTCAACCCCGTTGTTTAATCGTCACCGAATTGTAAATCTGGATACCCTACTTGATGAGGCGCGGAGCACCGTGAACGCCCTCATCCGAGGCCGACGTATTCGGCAGGCTGTTCGGCGCGACCTGCTGAATGAAATGGGCTTGGATCGTGCCGCCGCTGACACTGTCGATCCAGAGCATCACGAATCCTTTGCATAGTACCGAGCTGCGCCCCTGGGCCGTGCTCCAATCGACCAGCGGCAGGATAACAGCGCGCGGATCGTTCAATGTGTGATCGGAGAAAGTCGCGTTCGGATAGGACGCCTGCGCTGCGCTGATTCTGTCGTTGAACCCCTGGTCCACCGGGCCGACGGCCTTGCCGGGTTCGGTCGTGATGTAGTCGCCGACGGTGATCGGACCGGAAAAGCCGTCCGCGATATTAGTTCTGAGATTGCTACCGCCGGTTCCGCCGAGCGACAGCGATCCCCAGTTTCCGGCACCGACTTGGCCCTCGTTCAGCGTGACTGACTGGTCATAGTTGTAAGAAGTGGTGTAATCGAGGCCAATCGGGATCAGCGGATAATCCCCGGTGCTGGTGCCATAGGTTCCCGGCTGGCAGGCGGTGCTCGTCGTGTTGATGCATCCAACCTGGTTTACCGCGTTTTGGGGCGCCGCGGTCGCGCTGACGGTGACGAGCTGGTTCCTCAGGCCGAGTACGCGTGCGAAATAATAAGGAACGCGGCGCGAGGCGGTAACAGTGATCGTGCTGAGGCTAGAGGAGATAGAAACCGTCGGCGTCGCCATCTCTGAGGCGAGCAGGCCATTGTCCTGGCCATACGTCTCAGCGGTCGAGACTGCGGTTGCGCTGTCTTCGGGGAGATAATTCGCACCGGCCAGCGCGGCCGCATCGACCGCCTTCTGCATGTGATGCCAGTTGATGTAGATAACTCCAACGTCGGTGCACATGCCGACCGCGCCGAGCAGAGCCACCATCGCGATCGCATAAATTACGGCGATCTGTCCCTGAGAAGATGTCGATCTGAGTCTCATGCCTACCCCGCGAACGTTTCAAAGAACTTCCGGAAAAGAAATTTGCCGACTCAGAAAGCAAACGCCCACTCCGGAAGTGGCCGGTCTCGACCGGTCGGTCGGGATAGCAACGGCGATGCCATCGCGCAAATCACAATTTCGCGCGCTAATAGTGATGATTTCACGGTGCCGTGGCGCAACAAACGTTGCGTAGTAGCGTGCACGCAACCAACTGTCACAACACAGCAATTATACTACGTCAGAAAGTTACTATTGTCTGAGTAATAAAGTTATTATTTGACAACGCTACGCGCAGCTTTAGCGCGCGGTCCACTCGCGCTGATGCCCGATCAACGCCGGCGGCCAATTAATCTGCGGACCCGGAACACCGCCGGGAACGCATCCCCCGCCGCGAGTCCAAAGACATACCGGCCCTGAGCCCAGCTCGATTTCAGGCTCGTCGCCGTCGCGGAAGCACTCGACGCGTTTGAAACCGTACGTGCTGAAATTGATCCAGCCCGGAGCAAGCACCGCGTTGTACGCGGCGTGATTAATCAGGAATCCACGCCCGCTTGGCTGGTAGATGGGAACGCCCGCCTGCAGATGACTGTAACCGGGAGTATTCAGCCATGAGAGCCCGACCAGGGCCAATCCGCAGATGGACTTGTTGCGAGATATCGCGCGGAACGCGGTCAGCTCTCCGCTCCCGTGCGTCCATAATCCGCCAAACAGCGGCGAGACCGCGATCGAATATGAAATGACACTCCAAATCGCGACGCCCGCCACCGCGTCCAAATTGGGGCCAAACGAAACCGCGCGCCACGCACGGACCATCCGCGAAACCTCGATCACCGCTACACCGAGCAGGGTCGCAACCAGCGGCATAGCAGGATAGAGGAAGCGGTACTCCTGATGGCGCAGACTCGAATGGGTTACAAAAACAGTGGCAACCACGGCGAACAGCAGCGGCAGGCGCCGCGCGCCCACCATCATCGCGGCGACGATCAGCACCGACGGCCAGCCCCAGATATGCCACATTATTTCTGCCAGCCAGTAGCGCGGCACTACGCCGAATCCAACCGCGATATGCATCCCGAGATTCATCCACACGTTGAGCCACATGCTGCGGAAGAGCCCGTGCCAGGTGAGCAAATCGAGCAGCCCAGAAAAGAGGACCGGGCCGGCACCGCCGAGGATCATTGGAACCCATCGCGTACGCAATTCGCGGCGGCAAATCCAGATGACGGCGAGTGCTATTGCCGGAGCGAGCTGAACTCTAATTACAAAAGTCAGACCAAAGAGCACTCCTGCCCATATCATCCGCCGCCGCGAGTGCGCCGGTCCGTCGGGATAGCCGACATAAATTGCCGCCACGAGCAGGTCGCCGCCGGCCACGTCGCTTAAGGTATGGGTCGAAAAGTACACCAGCTCGGCCCAGATAGCGTTGACCAGGCCGATTACGATTGCACCGCGGGTGCCGGCGATCCTGAATCCCCATAAATATCCGCAGGCCACCGCGCTCAACGATGCGGCCGCCATGAACACGATAACGCACCCGAGCACGAAGTCCGGCGCACCGGTGAATAGCCGCGCGAACTCCATTACAATCGCGATTATTCCCGGAAACAGCCAAGAGCGCGTACCGACGGCGAACTCCCATGGAATAATCCCCGAGCCGAAGACGGCGCGATGCGCCTGCTCGGTGACCTGATAAATCTCATCGGGGAAATTGACGTTAGGATAGGCAAACGCCGCGCCGACCCGCAGCGCGAAGGCTCCGAGCATGATCGCGACCAGCGCCGCCGTCGTCTCTCCGGACCAGCCGGTTTTCGGATCCTGGCGCGCACCATGTAATCCGCGCACGGAAGGCGCGGTTACGGAGTGTCCGCGATGCGATCTTATCCTCGGCCGCCGTTTGCTCATCCCTAACGAATCACGAGCGGGCCCACGTGGCGCGACAGCGCGGTGCTTTGATTGAAACCTGCCCACTGTCACGTTTTCGTCATATCCGCGTGACTTGGTCAGTCATTTTGCCGAGTTACTCCGCGAGTTACGACCCGGCTCATGCTGTCGATTCATTGATTCATTTCTGGAACAGCGAACGGACGATCGGCGTGACCGACCGTTCGGAAGGAGCATTGCCAGCGATCCGCTGGACGATCACGCGCATCTTTGCGCCCGAGCCTCCAACCTGGGCAATAATCAGGGGCACATGTCCGTCCTGCCATTCGGCGCTCCCATGCATCGAATAGTGCGGAACCGCACAGAAGTAATAGCGCTGCGAAATCGGGAGCGCCATGCTTGCCTTCGAAAGAAGCAAGATATCGCCGGCACGGTCCCCGTATGGTCCTGCGCTCAACCATCGCATCCGGTTATCGAGGTCGATCAAGTCGGGACGGGGGTGCGTCATGAGATATTGATAGATTGGCACGAGTCGGCCCCGATCGTAAATCTCATATTCGTGCGCACGATGGCCCGGAACAGCGGGTTCGCGCGTGAAAATCAGATCGATGGTGCCCTTGAGCGCGGGAATCCGCTTGCCAGTCCGGTTTGCCTCATCAAATGCCCGCGCAACCGGGATTACATCCTGGTTCAGCCGCGCAGGCCGCGACCAATCGCACTTGTGACCGGGTGCGGGGCATGTCGAGCGATCGGCAAGATAGATGTAGGCCATGAAGCCTTGGTAGGCAAGCACGGCCTGAAAATCGTCCTGGTTCGAGTTCACATCAACCGACGGCTTACGCACGCGAAATCCGACTTGGTGGACCAACTCAAACGGGGTGTCGGTGCCAGTCGCGCCGAGCGCGTGCACGCGATCATCCATCACCGGAATATGACCGTGGTCGGCAATGAACATCACGTAAGTTTCGTTGAGCGCATTGTGCTTGCGGTAGTAGTCGAGCACCTCGCCAACGCCCTTGTCCGAGACTCTTTCAATATAAGCCACCTCAGCGGCGAGCGGATCTTTCGACTCATGCGTGAAGATATCGATACCCGGAAAATAGACCACTTGAAGGTTTGGGATGCCGGACTGGCTCATCGCGTCGAGCAGTTTCGGCACTGAATCGAGATCGATATCGGCGGACAACGATTTTTCCGCCGGTTCGCCCTCCGCTTCGCCCCCAAGCAATCTCGCAATCATCCCGACCAGAGAACTCGGCGCGACCGTCGTGTAGAGCGTCGCGCCTCGATATACAGACAAGAGCGAGACGTTCGAGCGGCCTGGAATCTGATCGTAGAGCGTCGGCGTCTTGAGGGCGCGGCCGACCAAGTCATCATCGACCACCTTGGTCAGATCGGTTGTATCGACTACCGAGACCGGCACCGGCGCATAGAACTCCATCGTGCGGCGCTCGAACCATTCGTCACCGGTGACCCCGTCCCACGCGGGCGCCTGTCCGGTGAAAATTGCCGACCAGTTTGCGATCGTGCTCGAAGGCAAGACGCTCAGAGCCTTGGGCGAAGCGTAGGCGTGCGCGAAAAGGCCATTGCCTTCGTCTTTGCCGAGTACCGACGCCATATTGGGCGCCTTACCCGAGTGGATCGCCGCCATCAGCTGATCGTCTCCGGCTCCGTCGAGTGCGAAGATGATCACTCGCGGATGCGCCAGCGGTGTCGGCTGGACCGTCTTGAGATGCTGTTCGCCGCCCGTGCGAAGCGTTTTTTCCATGAGTCCGCAGGCGGGCACCGAAAGAACGATTGCCGCGATCAACGCCAATGCGGTTCGGCCGTGCCGGTGGAGGTTTGGTGAGGTTAGTTGCATTTCGATCACATTTTCAGCGTGTCCCCTTTAAGCTATTTGGACCTTGGCGGATCGCACAAGCAAAAATATCCGGGCGTACTTTCGATCTTGTGGTCCGCGATGTTACAGTCGCGACATGGCGCAATCGGCTGATACGAATAACCGCCTCGTCGCGGGGCACGTCGAGATCGGGAAATTTTCACTCTATTACGAAACCGCTGGTAGCGGGCCCGCTTTGGTCTTCCTTCATGGACTCGGCGGCAACCATCTTTCCTGGTGGCAGCAGGTGCCTTACTTCATGCGATGGTATACTTGTGTCACGCTCGACCAGCGAGGTTTCGGACTGTCGCCCGATCCTGACGGAGTCTTCAATCAGGCGCATCCGGCTGACCTTGCGCGCCTGCTCGACCATCTCAAGATCGACAGGGCGGTGCTAATCGGGCAATCGATGGGCGGATGGACGATCGTCGGATGCGCGCTCGAAAATCGCGATCGCATCGCCGGGATGGTGATGGCGGACACGCCGGGCGGGATCTTCACTCCCGAGATGAAATTTGCGCCGGGCCGACCGTCCGTGCTCCACGCGTCGCCCGGAATCGGGATGCTGCCGACCTATGCGCGGGATTTCTACATACGTAATCGTGAATTGGCGTTCTTGTACGATTCGCTCATGATTCTGGGAGCGCGGCCTCCCGCGGACGCGACGGCGCGATTGAGTGCCACGCGCTACGATCTTGAACGCGCAAAAGCTCGTCTGACGATGCCGATCCTGTGCATCGCCGGCGAGGAAGACGCTCTCATACAGCCCGCGATGATCGAGGCGCTTGCGGCGTGGCTTCCGGATGGACGTTTCGCGAGCGTCCCGCACTGCGGCCATTCGGTCTACTTCGAGCAGGCGGCAGTGTTCAACCAGTTAGTGCGCGACTTTCTGATCGACATCAAGTACGGCAGGTAAAGGCGCACCGCTCAACTTGCTGAAACATCCGACGGTCGGCTTTATTTGCGCTCCGGACGCCCGAACAAGGCCCGCTGCATCAGCGGGAACAGGTGCCGCTCGTCGCGATCGATCAGGTCGTCGAGGTCCACCGCGATAGCGCACAAAGCGCGCGCTCCGCGCCGCACTTGCGCATCGTCGGCGTGCTCGAAATCGACGCCCTCGACGGTCAGCGTAAGCGCACGCAATCTGCCAAGCCTCT
>JAJZAG010000216.1 GCA_021799555.1 Deltaproteobacteria bacterium
GCCAGCGATGATTTTGCGTCTTTCGATTATCGGTACCACGAAGCCGAAACTCGACGGCTTTTCGGGAAAGTCGCATTCGCGAAAGGTCATGCTGACGGTCGCCGCGCTCGCGTAACGGATCGCGCCCAGCAGCTCGGCTAGATGCGATGACGCGTCGCGGATCATCCGCGCGGCGGCGAATGCAGGCGCCGCGCAGATCACGGCGTCTGCGGCAATCTGCTCGCCTCTGTCGGTGACGATCGTGCATCCGTGGGTGCGCGGCGTGATTTGCTTCACCTCGACGCCGAGCGTCACGCACTCGCCCAGGCTTGCCGCGAGCGCGTCGGGAAGGGCGCCGATTCCTTTGCGCAGCGCCGCGAACAACGTCCATCGCGCGCCGCTGGTGCCGGCGGTATTCGCACCCGTCGCCGCGCGGGCGCGCTCCGCGGCGCGCAGGCCGCGAATTACGCTGCCGTAGCGCCGCTCCATCTCGACGAAGCGCGGCGTCGTCGCGGCGATACTTAAGCGCGACGGATCAGCGGTGTAAATTCCACCGGCGAGCGGCTGCGCGACGCGCTCGAGCAGCTCGCGGCCAAGCCGGCGCGTGACGAACGCGGCAAGGCTCTCGTCGCGCCGATCCTTGCGCGTGGGCACAAAGGGTTCGAGCGCAATTCTCAATTTGGCTGCCGGCGTGAAGAGTTTGCTTTTCATCAACGGGCCGAGCCGCGCGGGCGCCATCAGCGAAAAGCCGTCAGGTATATCTACCAAGCGGCCGTTATGAACCACCTGCGTGCGGCGAAATTCCTCGAGAGTGGGAATGATCTCGCCGCCCAGGCCGAGGCGCCGGGCAAGCTCGGCGGCTTGCGGCTTTTCGGTCAGAAAGGAATCGGCGCCGGTCTCGATATTGAATCCGTCGCGATGCACCGTTGCGAGCGGGCCGCCGGCGTGCGCGGCGCGATCTAACACAAACACTTCAAGGGGGAAGTTGCGCGTGCCGGCAAGTTCGCGGAGACGGTATGCAGCGGCGAGTCCGGTTATGCCGGCGCCAATTATGGCTACGCGGCGCATCGACTCACGCGCCGCGTATGTGGCGCCGTACGATCTCGGCCATCATCGCGATGAACTCCGGATGGTCGTTGACCGTCGCCGCGCGCTCGAAAGCAACGCCCGCCTCGCGCGCGATGGCGGCGGCTTCGATATCGAGATCGTACAGCACTTCCACGTGGTCGCACAAAAATCCTATCGGCACGACGACGGCGGCCGTGCCGCGCTTAAGCGTGCGCAGCGCGGCGCCGATATCGGGCCCAAGCCACGGCTCGCGCGGGTCTCCGCTGCGGCTCTGAAAGGCGAGGACGAAGTCCGGAACGCCGAGCCTTGCCGCGACGAGCGATGCCGACTCGGTCACCTGCTCGACGTATGGCGACTCGGCCGCCATCGCGACCGGGATACTGTGAGCGGTGAAAATCAGTTTGGCGCGCGGGCGTTCAGACCTATCAAGCCGCGCAATCGCCTCGGTCGTGCGTGCCGCAACCGCTGCGATGAATTTCGGATGCGCAAACCATGGCTCGGGGTAAACAAATCGCGGAGCAGCGCTGGTCAGCCCCTCAGCCGCGGACGAGAGCGCTTTCTGATACGCGTCGAAGCTTGCGGGACTGCGATGCGCCGCCATGATCAATGCGAGCACACGGCGCGCACCGCGCTCGGACAACAGCTTGATTGCGTCTTGTAAATAGGGCTGCGAATTGCGCATTCCGATGGCGACTGGAATGTCGAGACCGACGCACGCCAGTTCGGCGCGCAGCGCGGCAACCTGGCGTATCGTCAAGTCGTTATATGGCGAGCGTCCGCCGAGCAGTTCGTAATGATGCACTACGGTTTCGTAGCGTTCGCGGGGCACCCGGCGTCCGCGCAAAACATTATCGAGAAACGGACGAACCTCCTCAGCGCATGTCGGACCGCCGAATCCGACGACCAATACCGCGTCGCAGCCGAACGATTCCTTCACACGCTTCTCCGGCTGAGTTCGTGGACCGCGTCCACCAGCGCGATCACGTGGTCAACTGGAGTTTCGGGAAGGATACCGTGGCCGAGATTGAAGATATGGCCCGGGCGTCCGCCGGCTTTATCGAGGATCGCGCGGGCGCGTGACCTAATCTCGGGTATCGAGGCGAACAGCGCGATCGGATCGAGATTACCCTGCACCGCGACGTCGTAGCCGAGCCGTTTCCACGCCTCACCTAAATCGACACGCCAGTCGAGGCCGATCACGTCGCCGCCAGCGGCGCGCATCAGCTCAAGCAGATTACCGGTGACCGTGCCAAAATGGATTACTGGCACCCCCGGGGCGAGACCGGCGATGATTGATGCAGTGTGCGGCAGCACGAAGCGCCGGTAGTCGTCGGGGCCAAGGCTCCCGACCCAACTATCGAAAAGCTGCACGATACTTGCCCCCGCGGCGATCTGCATATTCAGGTAGTCGGTTGTGACGCGCGCGAGCAGGTCCATCAGGCGATGCCAGGTTCCGGGGTCGTTGTACATCAGGCTTTTGGTTGCCTGATATTGGCGCGATGCGCCGCCTTCGATCAGATAGGACGCGAGCGTGAACGGCGCTCCGGCGAATCCGATAATCGGAGTTTTCGCGCCGATCGCGCGATCGACGAGCTTGATCGATTCCGCGATGAAGCCGAGCGCGCCCACGTCGAAACGGGGAATCCGTTCGAGGTCCGCTGCGGCTCGAATCGGCCGGTCGATGACAGGACCGTCGCCTCTCTCATAGTGCAATCCGACTTCCATCGGAATCAGCGGCAGCAGGATATCGGCGAAGATGATCGCCGCGTCAACGCCGAGCCGCTCAACGGCGGTGACCGTCACTTCGGCTGCGAGCTCAGGGCGATGGCATAGCTCGAGAAAATCATGCCGGTCGCGCACGCGCCGGTATTCGGGCATGTAACGTCCGGCCTGGCGCATCAGCCATACCGGCGTGAAGTCAGTGACTTCGCGCCGGCACGCACGCAGCATCGGATGCTCCCAATGCTTGAGGCGGCGCACGTTTTCGATGCAGCGCGAAATTCTTTCAGCGCTTCCTGCTTCGGCGTGCGCCGCTGCGCGGCGCTTTTCCGCGACGATCGCGGGAGCGCGCTCGAAAGTTTCTTTGATCAGATGACCGAGTTTCGGATGCGCCGGCTCGAAATCAACCGCGACCCCATGCGCGCGCAACTCCTCGCTGCATACGGGGCCTATAGATCCAACCGCGATTGCGGCAAGGCCGCCTCGCACCTCGACGCCGATTCCATCGGCCTGCGCGATCTGCATGACGTTGATGACCTGATGCGAGCTCGTGAATATGGCCGCGTCGGCTCGACCTTCGGCGATTGCGCGCAGCGCCGCGCGCAGCGGCGCGAGGTCGGTCGGCATCGTCCATCGATAAACCGGAACCACCGTGACCTGGGCGCCGCGCGCTTCGAGACCGGCGATCAAATCTGGATTGGAGACCCCGTATTCCTGCACCGCTACACGCGCGCCGCGCAGATCTTGATACGCCGCCAACGCTGCGAGAAGCTCGCGCGAGGTATTGGGCTCAGGCGTTGTGACGACGGGCTCAATTCCGGCTTCACGCAGTGCCTGCGCCGGCTTGGGCCCGCGCACAACGGTTACGATTCGACCCAACGCGGCAATTATTGAGGCGGGCGGATGGCGCGACTCAATTACCTTGAATAGCGCACGCACCCCAACTCCGGTTAGAAAGATCGCGACGTCGATCTCGCCCTTCAGCAGCCGATCGGCAAACTTGAACACCGCGGCGTTTTCCGCGAGCGTGACCTCGCGCATCGCCGGCCCGACGATCGCTACACCGCCGCGCCGGGTAATCAGCGCGTCCGTCTCGGCAGCCATCCGGCTTTCAAACGCGACGACGCGCAGATTTTCCGGAGGGGGCGAGGAGTCTGCGGACCTGGGTTCGTTTCGAAAATTCATGCCCGCCGCGCCGCGCGCGGCTTAACCCCCATCTTGGCGCGCGCGGCACGCCCGAGTCCACCGGCAGCCGGCGGTTCCGCTTTGCCACGGACGGCGCGCGTGCTACCAATCGCAACCGAACCGGTCGATCGAAACTCCGCTAGCAACAGGTCGCGCCGCACGGCGCGGGGAGCAATGGCGAATGAAAATCCGATATCTACTGTGGATAGCCGCGATCGCGATGGCGTCAATCGGCGCCGCAGTACCGGCTACGGCGGCGGGCAATCCGGTCCCGGCGGCGAATGTCGCCGAATCGGCCCCGATTCCAGAGGCGAAGATTCCGGCCTACATCAAGGCCGCCGTCGATGCGTCCGGTCGGCCCGCTGACGACAAGGCGCTCGACGCCGGGCGCAGGCCCGAGCAGATGCTGGCGTTTTTTGGCATCAAGCCCGGGATGAAGGTTGCTGATATTTGGGCCGCGGGAGGATGGTCCACGGAGCTGCTTTCGCGCGTCGTCGGTCCCACCGGAAAAGTGTACTCCCAGAACGGGCCGTTCCCCGCAAAGTTCAAGAAGGCTGAAGATTCGTGGCACGCGCGGATAAAACGGCTCAAGAACGTCGTGGAAGTGGACAAGGCCTTCGACTCGTCCGATCTTCTACCGGTTGCGCCGGGAAGCCTCGACGCGGTGATTGTGAACATGAACTATCACGACATGGTCGGCCGCAAGATCGATCGGGCGAAAATCAATCAGCAGATTTTTGCCGCGCTCAAGCCGGGCGGCGTTTACGGAATTATCGATCATAGCGCGCAGAACGGCTCGGGCGCGCGCGACGCCGCGATACTGCATCGCATCGATGAAAATTTCGTAATCGGCGAAGTCGAACAGGCCGGCTTCAAGCTGGCCGCCGCGTCCAGCGCGCTCAGGCATCCCGAGGACGACCGCACCTGGTTTATCTTCAAAAAGCGCGGTCAGACCGATCGCTTCATGCTCAAGTTCGTAAAGCCGCGTTGACGCGGTTTCGACGGGGTAAAGAACGATGAAGGTAGGACTGTTTTCGCTCGGGATTGGCACGTCGGTTTATCCGGAAATAATCCAGGCCGCTGCCGCTAACGCGGAGCGGGTTGGTTTCGCGACGCTGTGGGTCGGCGAACATGTCGTGCTCTTCGACCGCCAGAACTCGAAGTATCCGTATTCGGCCGAGGGGACATTTCCGCTTCCCGGCAGCGCCGATTGGCTCGATCCATTTCTTACGCTGACTTGCGCCGCCGCCGCGACCAAAAGCATTCGGCTCGCGACCGGGATATGCCTGGTGCCGGAGCATAATCCTGTCGTGCTCGCGAAAACCGCCGCGACATTGGATCGATTGTCGGGCGGACGATTCGTGCTTGGAGTCGGAATCGGATGGTCGGCCGAGGAATTTGCCGCGCTCGGAATCCCGTTTGAGCGCCGCGCGCAGCGCACGCGCGAGTATATCGACGCGATGCGCGCGCTATGGGGCGACGGCGCCGCGACCTTTCACGGCGAGTTCGTCAACTTTGAGGCGGCGCACAGTTTTCCCAAGCCCGCGCGCGGCGCCAAGCTGCCGGTCATGTTCGGCGGCGAGAGCACGCCCGCGCTGCGCCGCGTGGCTGATTATGGCGACGGATGGTTTGGCTTCAACTGCGATCCCGCCGACGCCAAAGAGAGAATCACACGGCTGCAGTCCCTGATGCGCGAGCACGGACGCGACCCGCAATCGGTTGAATATATCGTTTCGCCCTACATCAAGAAGATTAGCGGCGACGACATGAAGCGCTACCGCGACGCTGGCGTGCAAGAGGTCGTTATCTTGTCGAATCCACCCACCGACATCGCGGGCATACCTCAATGGGCCGATCGCCTTGCCCGCGACTGGGTCGATCCAGCCCGCGCCGCTGGATAAATCCAACGCACAGTCACTGGGCAATTTCCGGGCTGGATTACGAGCCGTTGCGGGTTATGGCGTACAGTCTTTCTGGAATTTCAATCGCGACGGTTTCCCGCGCGCCGCGGACGCGACGCTAATAGATCCTGCCCCAAAAGTCTGACCACAACGACTCGCCGCTCCGGCATCGTCTACCGATCGCGTTGCCTCGCGATGAGCCAGATTTCCCTCGCAACAATGGATTCGAAACGCGACTCCGGTACCTGCGCCGACGATCTTCCGCATGCCCCGGCGACGCTCCGGCACCCAACCCACCGCACCAAGGCCAGTACCAAGTGTCCGCCGTCCGGGTTTCCAGCGGCCAGTTTCATATTGTGTCCGTCTGAAATCTCCCTCTCGGGCGGCGCTTCGGCGTTCCCGCCGTCATCAGCACACGTCGCTCTATTGCGACGGTGTTGGAAGGAGACATGGCGTCTATGGACGCGATGGTCAGGCGAAACGTGTGCGCCGCTTCATCGGCTATTTACACTGACTAATTGGCGCGATCCGGACGGACCTAGGCAAATCGCGCCCGGAGAGAAATCGGCAATTTCCGGCGATTAGCGCCCGACCTCGCGTTCTCCGGGTTCCACCTCGAGTCGAAATTGCGCGC
>JAJZAG010000217.1:0-309 GCA_021799555.1 Deltaproteobacteria bacterium
GCAGTTCGGGCAAACGCCGCCCCGTTTGACGACGAGGTCAGCCTCGCACTCAGGGCATTCGATTTTAGTCCGCAGCGGCATCGCGATGCCTGCAACTTAGGCTCGCGCTGAGAGATTCACAATCCTTTGGCGACGGCCGGCAGCCTTGAGGGTGTGCGTTAGCGAACCTGCGCGCAAACGGATCTGAAGCGCGGGAGAGGTCGCCGCACAGAACCACCCTCACCTGGGCTGCATCGCACAAGCTCGGCGATGCACTAGGTGTTCCCTGCCCTCGCTCTATCAGGCGCGCGCTTTGCGCAGCTTTGCGTG
>JAJZAG010000217.1:319-6468 GCA_021799555.1 Deltaproteobacteria bacterium
GGTTGCCGCGCACGGCGGGAACGCGGCGAAGCGACTTGCGATGATTCGCGTTCACGGGCTTGACGGCTTTCGGAGCCGGCTTCGCCGACGTTGCATGAGCCACAGCGGGCGCTTCCGGCATGGGTGCGAACACCTGCGGCTCGGCCGGCGCGGGATTCGCCAAGGCGCGTGCGGCTTCGGCTTCAAGCGCGGCGCGGCGCTGCTCGAGGATCGCGAGCTTTTTTTCCTTCCAGCGGGCCAGCCCGACGCGCATATATTCGGGATTGATATCGAGCATGTCGCAAACGTTGTCGAACGAGAAGACCCAGCGTTTGTCCTCGTGGCTGATCCACTCGTCGGCTTCGCGGAACAAGCGCCGGCCCTTGTTGGTGGCCGAATCGATGCACTTCATGAAGCACTCGATCGCGTCTTCGAGCACACTCAGGATGAGCCGTTTTTCGCCTTCGAGCAGATGCTTTTTGCGCATCGCCTCGAAGTATTGGATCGGCAAAAGCGTGTCGGGTTCGAACAGTCCCGGCAGCTTTTCGTCCAGGGTTTCCTTCTCCTGCATCTTGTTGCCCTGATCGGTCCTCAAGCTGACACTTGTTTCTTCCACCGCCCCACCTCCTCGGAATATTCAGACGCTAATAGGCTTGCGTCTATTCACTCGTCCTCGTTTTGTTCCTGGTATATTTCATTCCACGCCATCTGGATCGCTTCGAGTTTGCCTTCGGTTGACGCTTGGGGATCGTCGCCGAATTCATCGAGATCGATTACCCATTGGCGCAGGTCGACGAAGCGGACATCGAGCGGGTTAAGCCCCGGATGATTTTCAGCGAGCACTTCGGCGAGTTCCTCGGCCTGATCCCATTTCAATTGCATCGTGGATATAACTCCCGTTCAAGAAACCTGTTCGACGGATTTTTTTTCGAGTGCGGCCTTGATCGCGGCGTCCATAATCCGGCCCGCGAACGGAGTGCTGAGCTCGTTCAATTGCTCCACGAGATTCGCAATCAGGTTGCGATCCGCGCCCATCCGCGCCGCCTCGAGCCTCTCGGCCACCTCCGCCAACCGCGCGCGCTCATCGGCCCCGATCAGATCCGGGTACTCGCCAAGTTGCTTGGCAAGCGCCGCCAGAATCTGCTCGGCGTCAACCCGGGCCACGATCAGAAGTCGCTGCTCAAGATCCTGCTCTCCCAGGTCGATCGATTCCTCGAGCATCCGTTCGATTTCTTCGTCACTAAGCCCGTAGGATGGTTTGACATCGACGGAATGCTCGCGGCCGGTGCGCTCATCGCGTGCGCTAACATTTAGTATCCCGTTTGCATCGATGAGGAAAGTCACTGCGACGCGCGGAAGGCCGGCGGGCTGCGGTTCGATTGGCCCGAGCTTGAAGCGCGCGAGGCTGCGGCAATCCGCGGCCAGTTCGCGTTCGCCCTGAACTACGTGCACATCGACGTGCGTCTGATTATCCACCGCCGTGGTGAACATCTCGGTGACGCTGGTCGGAATCGTGGTATTGCGATGGATAAGGCGTTCCATCACGCCGCCCATCGTCTCTATCCCGAGTGAGAGCGGCACCACGTCGAGCAGCAGCATATCGCCCTGCCCGCCCATCAGGACGCTGGCCTGAACGGCGGCGCCGAGAGCCACGACTTCATCGGGATCGATCGAGCATAGCGGTTCGCGTGCGAAGAGTTCGCGCACCCGCTGCCGAACCATCGGCATCCGCGTCGATCCGCCGACCAGGACGACGGCATCGATTTGAGCGGGGCTGAGCTTCGCGTCGGCAAGCGCCATCGAGCATCGCGCGAGCGTGCGAGTGACGATCGGCTCGGCGAGTTTTTCAAGTTCAGCGCGGGTCAGGGTTTTTCGGATGGTATGACCGGGCAGCGCGACTGCGATCTCCGCGCTTGAATCGGTGGTGAGCTTCTTTTTCGCGGCCTCGGCTGCGCTGCGCACGCTGTTCCATACATGGCGGTCGCGCGCAACCTCGCCGGGCAGTCCGGCGAGAATCCAATTGACAATCGCCGCGTCGATATCGTCGCCGCCCAGATGGGTATCACCGTTGGTCGCGAGGACCTCGAAGATGCCGGCCTTGATGCTCAAAATCGATACGTCAAAGGTGCCGCCGCCGAAGTCATAGACGGCCACCGTGCCCTCGGCGCGCTTGCCGAGTCCGTAGGCCAGAGAGGCGGCGGTAGGTTCGTTGACGAGGCGGACGACTTCGAGTCCCGCCAGGCGGCCGGCGTCCTTGGTGGCTTGGCGCTGGGCGTCGTTGAAGTAGGCGGGCACGGTGATTACGACGCGATCGACGGCTTCGCCGAGTGCGCGTTCGGCGCGAACTTTGAGCGCGCGGAGAATTTCGGCGGAGATTTGCGGGGGCGTAAGCGTGCGCGCGCCGACCTGAAAGCGGACGATCGGTCCCGACAGATCGGCGAACGCGTAGCGCGAACAATCTTCGGGCGCAACCTCGGCGCCGCCGAGGCCCATGTAGCGCTTGACCGAGCGGATTACCGCGCCGTACTCGCCGCCGGGAAAGCCGACGGCGGCGATTTTGCCGCCTTGCTCGACGCTTAGATGCGGCTCGAGTTCGATCGCGCGAGCGCCGGTCGAGATCGAGCCGTCGGGCGCGATCGCGACGACCGAGGGCAGCATCGTGGCGCCCGTTTCAGGGTCGGCGATGACACGCGGGACTCCGTTTTCCATCCGCGCGATAAGGCTGTTGGTCGTGCCGAGATCGATTCCCAGAATTTGAGGCATCGCTCACGCCGCCTTGAGACTGCCGAGGCCAAGGTCAACATCGCGCATCAGAGTACGCAGGTATGCGATGTTCGAGAGGATGAGCTTGAGTTCCGCGGCGAGATCTTTTGCGTTGGAACGGCCGAGGTCCCAGAGCACGAAGTTTCCACCGAGGGCGATTTGATAATCGTTCATCATAGTTTGCAGCGCCGCCCGCCGCGTCTCGAGTTCGTCGCCGAGCGCGCGGGCGCGCGCGGGGTCGGCGCGAATCGCTTCGCGCAGGTCGGCGAGATGCTCCTGCACTTCAAAGACGGTCTCAGCGATCTCCGGAGGCACCTGCTTGTTGTCGTCGGAGAGCTTTTCGCCGCGTAGCTCGAGCCAGTACTTTCCGCGATCGAGAGGGTCGCGCAGGGTGCGATAGCTGCGCGTCAGAAGCGCCGTCGAGCGCAGGCTCGCGTCACGGACGCGCACGGGTGCTTGCGCGTATCGATCGGGATGAATCCGGCGGCTTAGTTCGTGATAGACGCGCTCAATCGCGCCGGGTTCAATCGCGAGCTTTTTGGGAAGGCCCAGCGCCGCGAAGCAGTCGAGCTCAACGCCAAGCGGCGTCGCGCAGGTTTCGCAAATCAGCCGCGGCTCTTGCCGCCGTCCGCATGACGGGCATTCGACCATCGTTGCGCCGCCGCACCCCCTCACTCATACCACGAACGATTCGCCACATCCGCAGCTACGTTTGGCGTTGGGATTGACCACCCGGAACCCCGAGGACATCAATTCCTCGGCATAATCGAGTTCGGAACCGTTGAGATAAAGAAAACTCTTCTTGTCCACGATCAGCTTGGCGCCGTCGCGTTCGAAAATCTTGTCGCGTTCCTTGGCTGCGTCGATTTCCATCCGATACGACAGTCCGGAGCATCCGCCCCCGACAACTTTGACGCGCAATCCCGCGTCGGCGCCCTTGTCGGCGATCAACGTCTTAATCTTGTGGACCGCGTTTTCAGACAGCGAGATCATCGCAACTATCCTCAGCCCTTGTGCGCCTTAGCCGGCTCAGCCGCGGCGGCTTCGCGGGTGTCGCCCTTGCGCTTTTTCCAGTCCGTGATCGCGGCCTTGATCGCATCTTCGGCGAGCACCGAACAGTGAATCTTCACGGGCGGGAGGTTGAGCTCCTTGACGATGACGGTGTTCTTGATCGCCATCGCCTCGTCGATCTTCTTGCCCTTGACGAGCTCGGTTACGTAGCTTGAACTCGCGATCGCGCTGCCGCATCCAAAGGTCTTGAACTTGGCGTCCTCGATCACGCCGTCGTCGCTGATCCTGAGCTGGAGCTTCATGACGTCGCCGCATTCGGGCGCGCCGACGACGCCGGTGCCGACGCTGGGATCGTCCTTGGCGAAGCTGCCGACGTTGCGCGGATTATTGTAATGGTCGAGAACCTTATCTGAATATGACATAGCGCCTCCGCGCGGAATTTCCGTTTACGATTTCCACTGCACCGACTTGAGATCGACCCCGTCTTTCGCCATTTCATACAGCGGCGACATCTCGCGCAGCCGTTTGACCTCTTTGCTAACCCGCTCGGAAACGTAATCGACTTCCTCGGCGGTGTTGAAGCGTCCGATTCCGAAGCGGATCGAGCTGTGCGCCAGCTCTTCGTTGATTCCGAGCGCGCGAATCACGTACGACGGCTCGAGCGTCGCCGAAGTACACGCCGAACCGGAGCTGACCGCGATATCGCTGATTCCCATCAGGAGTGATTCGCCCTCGACATAGGCGAAGCTGACGTTGAGATTTCCGGGCAGCCGCTCGGTCGGATGGCCGTTGACGTAAACTTCATCGAGACGCTCGAAGATTCCGGCCTGGAGACGATTCCTGAGTTCGGTCAAGCGCGCGGCCTCGGCGGCCATCTCATGGCCCGCGATTTCGCACGCGGCGCCGAAACCGACGATACCGGTCACGTTGAGCGTGCCCGACCGCATCCCGCGCTCGTGTCCGCCGCCGTCGATAATTGGAGTCAAGCGCACACGCGGCCCCTTCGAGCGGACGTATAGCGCGCCAACTCCCTTGGGCCCGTAAATCTTGTGCCCGCTCATCGCGAGCAGATCGATTCCGTCTTTCTCGACGTCAACCGGAATCTTGCCGACCGCTTGCACCGCGTCGCAATGGAACACGACGCCCTTTTCCTTGGCGATCTTGCCGATCTCGGCAATCGGATGAATCGTGCCGATCTCGTTGTTCGCGTACATGATCGAGATCAATACCGTTTTGTCGGTAATCGCGCGGCGGACCGCGTCCGGATCGACCATACCGTACTTATCGACCGGCAGATAAGTCACCGTGGCCTTGCCTTGGCGTTCGAGGGCGCGGCAACTGTCGAGGACGGCTTTGTGCTCGGTGACGCAGGTGATTATGTGATTTCCCTTGTCTTTGTAAAACTCGACGATCCCCTTGATCGCCAAATTATCGGACTCGGTCGCGCCACTCGTGAAGACTATTTCCTTGGACTTCGCGCCGACCAGATTTGCGATCTGGTTGCGCGCCTTATCGACGCCCTCTTCCGCTTCCCATCCAAAGCTGTGATTTCGGCTTGCTGCATTGCCAAATTTGTCGGTGAAATACGGCAGCATCGCGTCCAGCACCCTGCGGTCGCACGGCGTGGTTGCGTGATTGTCCATGTAGATGGGGGTCTTAACCATCAGCCTCGGTTTCCAGCCCGGTTTCACGGGCGCTCGATAGGTTTGACCGGATTCGCATCCGGCGAACCTACGATCCAATTAGTGGACCTGCTGAGTCCACTATAAGCATCATGCCATCCTCGGTCAATCCGATGAAGATGCCGAACCAGCTCTTGTTTGTCCGCGACAAAATACCCGACCTGAAGAGCCTAGTAAGGTATATGCGCTGATATTCCAAGGCAAATTACACCTATCCAGCTGGTCAGGCAACGCTTGGGATGGATCACGGTATTTGGCCGCGGGCAATTTTCGCGGGAAGTGCGGGGAAGTGGCGGGCGTTGCCGGGACGGCTGCCGCGAGAAACACGCGCAATATTGCAGGGTTACAGAGCCAAGAGCATCCCCGCACGCGGGAAACGGAACCCAAAAAAAGAGGGCGTTACAACGCGTGACAAATGAAACCGGCGCGCGCGCCTTACCTAGAGACTACGCGCTCCAACGTGGGCGTAGCCGACGGAATGTCACGGGCGTGGCCAAATGGCCAAAATATCTGTAACGCCCCTCAAACTAAGCGCGGAAAATCAAAGGCTTAGCGACACCCACGGATCACTTCACCACAATTTGTCACGCTTAAAGCATGCCGCCACGCCAGATGACCCGGCCGCGTAACTCTACCCCTCCGAAGGGCAACTCCTCGTTGGCGACGGCGTATTTTTTATTATCGAAGCTAATGAGCGAGGTCCGGGTGCGTGAC
>JAJZAG010000218.1 GCA_021799555.1 Deltaproteobacteria bacterium
GGCGTCTTCGCCGATCGCGATCCCTTGCGCGCCGAGCTCCTCGATCGCCGCCATCGCGATCGCGGCGTTCTCGTGCTGGAACGGGCCAGCCAGACTGAGTTCGAGATCCGCAAACTTCAGCGCCATTCCGGAGTAGTCGAGGCGATGCGCCGGAGCGTGCGAGTGGAACGAGAAGTCGCGATCGATCATGCGCACGGCGCTTTTGCGCTGCGCCGCGATCGAGGTCAGCGTGGCGCGCGCCTCATGGTCGCGCGCGCCGATCACGACCGGAATTTCGGGCTTGATGATTCCACCCTTTTCGGCGGCGATCGCCGGGATCGTATAACCAAGATATTCCATGTGGTCGAAGCCGATCGGCGTGATCACGCTCAGAATCGGCGTAACGACGTTGGTCGAATCGAGCCTTCCGCCGAGGCCGGTTTCGATTACGGCGAGATCGACCTTCTCCTCGGCAAAGTACAGGAACATCATCGCAACCGTGAACTCGAAGAAGGTCAGCGCGAGCCCCGCGCGCTCGTAGATGGCACGCAGGCGCTCGATATAGTCGAGCATCCGCGCAGCCGGTATCTCGCCGCCGTCGATTCGGGTGCGCTCGGCAAGATTCACCAGGTGCGGCTTGGTGTAGAGGCCGGTGCGGATTCCAGCGGCGCGGAGCACTGCGTCGAGCATCGCGGCGACGGAGCCTTTGCCCTTGGTGCCGGCGATATGGATCGCGCGGACGCGCCGATGCGGGTTGCCGATCAGCCTCAGCGCAGCATCCATGCGCTCGAGCTTGTAGATCTCGCCGCGCGATTCGAGGGAGTAGAGCCAGTCGATAGTTTTGTCGAGCCGCTGATCCATCTCTGAGCGCAAGTTTAACGGCGCGCCGCGGGTCTGGAAAGATTCAAGCCACGTTCGCACGCTTCACGCCGCACCGGCATTGGAAAGCGGCGCTCAGGGGGCCTGGTTGCTGAAGACGATCGTTCCTGAGGCCGCGAACATCCCGCCCACACCGTGCGCGATCGAGATTTTTGCGTTCGGCACCTGCGCCGGCGCGACGCCGCGCAACTGACGGACACTTTCCTGCATCGCGTACATCCCGTACATCCCGGAGTGCATGTAGCTAAGTCCGCCGCCGTTGGTGTTGAGCGGGAGTTTGCCGCCAGGGGCAGTGTTCCGCTCCCAGATGAAAGAAGCCGCCTCGCCCGGTTTGCAGAAGCCGAGATCCTCGAGTCCGTAGAGGGGAAGATGCGCGAAGGCGTCGTAGATCATCAGATGATCGACATCCTTGTGCGCAATTCCAGCCTCTTCGAAGGCTTTCTTTCCGGAAACGCGGAACGCTTTCGACGTGGTGAAATCCGCCATCTGCGAGACCATCGGCGTTTCGACGCTCTCGCCGGTGCCGAGAATATAGACCGGCTTGCGCGGGAAGTCTTTTGCGCGCTCCGCTGACGTGAGGATTAACGCGCCACCGCCGTCGGTGACAAGGCAGCACATCAGGAGGCGAAACGGGTAGGCGATCATCCGCGAGTTCAGCACGTCGGCAACCGTGATCGGATCGCGATACGACGCGCGCGGATTCTTGCCCGCCCACTCGCGCTGCACGACGGCCACCATCGCGAGCTGCTCTTCGGTTATGCCGTAGGTTTTCATGTAGCGCAGCACGGGAATCGTGAAAACGGTGGGTGGCCCCATTGTGCCGAACGGCGCTTCGAATTGCCCCGCGAGACTGGCAGGCGACGCGCCGAAGCGTCCGGAGCCGATCCGCGAGCGTCCGCTCTCACCGTGCGTTATCAGGACGGTTGTGCAAAGGCCTTCATTGATCGCCGCGGCGGCGTGGCGAACATGAATCATGAACGAGCAACCGCCGACGGAGGTGCCATCGACCCAGGTCGGAGTGATCCCAAGATAATGGGCGACCGAAGTTGGCGACTCGCCCGCGGTCGCGACACCGTCGATATCGGTGGGCTTGAGGCCCGCGTCCGCCAGCGTGTTGAGCGCGGCGTCGGCATGCAGTTGAAGCTGGGAGAGATTCGGGATCAGGCCGAGCTCGGTGGTCTCGGCCGCTCCCACCACGGCAACGGATTTGCGTTTCATTTCAGCCCTTGACCGGTTTGAAGAGCGCAAGCGTGATGTCGTCGGTCTGCTTCTCGAACACCGCTTCGAGCGGCATATCGAGCGCGAGAACTTCGGGCGTCTGCGCGCATCCGGCGATATTGGTCATCATGCGAGGACCTTCGGCCAGTTCGACGACTGCGATCGCGTAAGGGGGAGTGAAACCCGGCGCGGGGCGATGACTGATGACGTAACTGTAAAGCTTGGCGCGTCCGCTGGCCTTGAAGACTGAAACCTTGCGCGAAGCGCATTTGGGACAGAACGGGCGCGGCGGAAAATAGACGTGGCGGCAATCGTCGCAGCGTTGCAGGCGCAGCTCGCCTTGCCGGGTGCCTTCCCAGAAGTGCTGGGTTTCGGGCGTGGGATGTGGCAGCGGTCTCTTCAGTTCAGCCAAGGTACGACTCCTCCGATGACGATGTCGTCCGGGGCCGCGGCGGACGCGCGGTGGCGCGTCGCGGCGGCACGTTGATGTGTATGTAACTCCTACTTGCGCGCGAGCGCCCATGCAACGCAGCGCACGCCGTGGCAGCAATGTTCGCCGAATCCCGCGAGAAGCGAGGCGAAAGATCCAATGCGACGCGCGAGCATCCGGCAACGCGGTGCGCAGCGCGCCGAACGGAGGGTATGTGCGCCCGGACGCTTGGCGCGATTGCGGCATAATATTTCCATCGAAACTTTACTTGCGTCCGGTCCTGATCGATTTCGGGCGGGTCAGGATTGCGAGCAGGCGGGCGAGAGTGAAGCGCATCTGATGACGCGGGACGATCGCATCTAGCATCCCGTGCGCGAGCAGGAACTCCGAGCGCTGAAAATTCTCGGGCAGCTCCTGATTCGAGGTCTGAAGCGTGACGCGGCGGCCCGCGAATCCAATTAGCGCGCCCGGCTCGGCGAGGTTCAGGTCTCCGAGCATCGCGAACGACGCCGCGACGCCGCCAGTGGTCGGATCGCACATCACGGACAGATACGGCAGCCGCGCGTCGCGCAGGCGCGCGATCGCCACCGAGACTTTTGCCATCTGCATCAACGAAAGCGCGCCCTCCTGCATCCGGGCGCCTCCCGAGGCGCTGAATACGATTACCGGAAGACCGCGGCGGGTCGCGAGGTTGAAAATCCGCGCGAGCTTTTCGCCGACAACCACGCCCATGCTGCCGCCCATGAACTCGAAGTCCATCACGCCGAGCGCGAGCGGGCGATCTTCGATTTTGCCGAGGCCCACTACGACCGCATCGTTGCGTCCGCTCGCTTCGCGCGCCTGCTGCATCCGCTTCGGGTAAGGCTTGGAATCGACGAAGCCGAGCGGGTCGTCGATCGCAAGCTCGGCGAACATCTCGCGCCAGCTACCGCGATCGACGGTGATCGACAGGCGCTGCGCGACGGTGAGGCGAAAATGATGCCCGCACTTTGGACAGACATTCAGATTGCGCTCGACTTCCTTGCGGAAGGAAATCTCCTTGCAGGTGGGGCACTTGCTCCAGATATCGTCCCTCGGTGTGGCGGCCTGTACCGGCTGCGATGACGCGGAGGGAACGCTTTGTTCGGTTTCTTCGCGAGCCATGATTTCCACTCTACTTTGATGCGCCGGCATTTGCCTGCGCGCTACGCTCCTCGCGCATCGCATTTTTCATCGCGCCGACAAGATCGCCGACCGCACCGACCACGTCACCGGTCGGACCGTGCCGCTCGGCTAGCGCCGAGATCGCGCTGCCGACGACGACTGCGTCGGCGAACGACGCGACGCGCGCGGCCTGCTCGGGCGTCGAGATGCCGAAGCCCACGCCTATAGGCAAAGCGGTCACCGCGCGCAGCGCGCCGACGTGCTCAGCAAGGTCGTCGGGCAGATGCGTGCGCGCGCCGGTCACGCCGGTTACGGAGACATAATATAGGAAACCGCTCGCGCGTGCGGCAATTTTCCGATTTCGCTCGATGGGCGTGGTCGGGGCAAGCAGATAGATAAGGTCGATGCCGTTTGCGCGCAAGGGCTTCGCGAGCGGCGCGCTTTCCTCGGGCGGCAGATCGACGGCCAGCACGCCATCGACGCCCGCGATCGCCGCGTCGCGCGCGAGTTCGGCGCATCCATAGTGCATATAAGGATTGAAGTAGCCGAACAGGATTATCGGGATATCCGTCTCCTTACGCAGCTCGGAAACCATCGCGAGTATCGCCGCGATCGACGCGCCGGTTTTCAGCCCGCGGGCGATCGCGCGCTGATTGGCCGGGCCGTCGGCCATCGGATCGGAGAACGGCACGCCCAGTTCGATCAGGTCGGCGCCGCGGCGTTCGAGCTCGAGCACGAGATTTCGCGTGGTTTGCAAGTCGGGATCGCCGGCCACGATAAATGGAATCAACGCGGCTTCGTTTCGCGCGCGAAGTTCGCGGAACTTCCGCGCGATTCTTTTCGGATGCGCCATCACCCGCCCTCCCTGAGCGGCACGCCGAGCGCGCGTGCGACAGTGTTCATGTCCTTGTCGCCACGGCCGGAGAGATTGATGATTATCACCTGCTCTTTGGGAAGAGTCGGCGCGAGTTTGGCGGTGTATGCGATTGCGTGCGAGCTTTCGAGAGCGGGAATAATCCCCTCGGTCTCGCAAAGGAGGCGGAAGGCTTCGAGCGCTTCGGCGTCGGTCACTGCCGCATATTCGGCGCGTCCGCTATCTCTGAGATGCGCCAACTCGGGGCCGACGCCCGGATAATCAAGGCCCGCCGCGATCGAATGAGTATCGCGAATCTGCCCGAGCTCGTCCTGCAAGAGCAGCGTGCGGTTTCCGTGCAGGACGCCGGGCGTGCCGAGGGTCAGAGTCGCGGCGTGGCTGGGGCCGTTGATGCCGAGGCCGCCGGCTTCGACGAAAATCATCCGCACATTCTTGTCCTTGATGAACGGATACATCAGGCCGATTGCGTTCGAGCCGCCGTTGACGCAGGCGATCAGGATATCGGGCAAGCGGCCTTCGTGTTTGACGATTTGCCTGCGCGCCTCGCGTCCGATAACGGTCTGAAAGTCGCGCACGATCATCGGGTACGGATGCGGTCCGGCGGCCGATCCAATCAGGTAGTAGGTATCGCGCACAGTCGCGGTCCAATCGCGCAGCGCCTCGCTCATCGCGTCCTTCAGACTCTTGGTTCCCGAATCAACAGCGGTGACTTTCGCGCCGAGCAGCTTCATGCGAAAGACGTTGAGCGCCTGCCGTTCGACATCGACGGATCCCATGAAAACTTCGCACGCGCGCTGAAAGAGCGCCGAAAAGGTCGCGGTCGCAACGCCGTGTTGTCCCGCGCCGGTCTCGGCGCTGATTCGCTCCTTTTTCATGCGAACCGCCAGGAGCGCCTGACCGAGGGCGTTGTTGGCCTTGTGGGCGCCGGTATGGCACAGGTCCTCGCGCTTGAGATAAATTCTAGCGCCGCCCAGTTTGGCGGTCAGGTTGGCGCAGAAAAACAGCGGCGTCGGCCGGCCAACGTACTCGCGCGAATACCTTTCGAGATCGGCGTGGAATTTCGGATCGCGCCGCGCCTCTTTGTAAGCTTGTTCGAGTTCAAACAGCGCCGGCATCAGGGTTTCGGCGACGAATTTTCCGCCGAAGTCGCCGAAATGGCCGTGAGTGTCAGGAAATGCGGGCATTGGCTATGAAACTCCCCAGTTTCGAATGATCTTTGACGCCGGGCGCCGATTCGACGCCGCTCGCGCAATCGAGCGCATACGGTGCGAGGGCTGCGGCCGACCGGGCGTTTTCGGGGTTGAGTCCACCGGAAATAAACACGCGCGACAAATCGAGATTGCGCAGGTCGTCGAGCGGACGCGCGACACCTGTTCCGCCATAGAGCGAAGGATGGAAGGTATCGAGCAACGCGAAATCGGCGCGCACGCGGGCGAGCGCGTCCGCAGCCGCGCCGGCTCGGGCGCGAATCGTGCGGATTACGGGAACGGACCATCCTGCGAGGGCGGCATCATCTTCGTCGCCGTGAAATTGGAGCATATCGAGCGCGAGTGCGCGGCGGCGCTCTTCTATGAAGACGCGATCGGCGTTGACGAATACTCCCACGAGCGTCGCGCGCGCTCCGACCGCGGCGCGAATTTCCAGCGCGCGTTCGAGGCCGATATAGCGCGGACTTGGCGCATAAAAGTTCAGCCCAATCATATCGGCACCGGCGGCGACCGCCGCAATCGCGTCGGCGGCGCGTGTAATGCCGCAAATTTTTACGCGCGGCTTCATCGCGATTCGCTCCCGCCAGCGAAAACACCCGTTAGTTCAGCGAGACGCGCGCGCGGATTGCCGCCGCGAAGGAGATTTTCGCCAATTAGAAATGCGCCGGCGCCGGCAGCGCCAAGTCGACGGATATCGGCTGCGGTCTCGATCCCGCTCTCCGAGACG
>JAJZAG010000219.1 GCA_021799555.1 Deltaproteobacteria bacterium
ATTGTGATGATGGCCAAGCCGACGAGTACTTTAGTCGATCCCCGGCGCCCTCGTCATCACCGGCAAGGTTGCGCCGCGCGGCGCAGCGCCGCACGATCTAAAGGGCGCGCCCGCGGCTCTCAACTTTCACGGGCGTTCGGCGCATCATGGAGGGTGGAGTACCGAAGCCGATGGACAGGCCAGCTGATATCGATCCCGAAGAAACTCGCGAGTGGCTCGACGCCCTCGACGCGGTAATCGACGCCGAGGGCGTCGACCGCGGCCACTATTTGCTCGAAAACCTGCTCACCAAGGCGCGTTCGCGCGGCGCCTTTTTGCCCTACAACGCGAACACCCCGTACCTGAACACGATTCCGGTCGAACTGGAACCGCGCTCGCCGGGAAATCGTGAGATCGAGCGCCGGATCAGATCGATTATCCGCTGGAACGCGGTCGCGATTATTCTGCGCGCCAACGCGACCAGTTCGGAGCTGGGCGGGCATATCGCGAGCTTTCAATCGATCGCGACGTTGTACGACGTTGGCTTCGGCCACTTCTGGCGCGCGCCGACCGCCGATCGCGCCGGCGACTTGATTTACTTGCAGGGCCATTCCTCGCCCGGAATCTACGCGCGCGCATTCCTCGAGGGACGGCTCACCGAGAAGGATCTGCTGAAATTTCGCCAGGAATCCGACGGCCACGGACTCTCCTCGTATCCGCATCCGTGGCTGATGCCGCAATTCTGGGAATTTTCGACCGTGTCGATGGGGCTAGGGCCGCTGATGGCAATCTATCAAGCGCGCTTCATGAAGTACCTGCAGGGTCGCGGCCTCGCCGACATCGGCGACCGCAAGGTATGGGCGTTTGTCGGCGACGGCGAGATGGACGAGCCCGAATCGCTCGGCGCGATATCGATGGCGGCGCGCGAGAAACTCGACAACCTGATTTTCGTGGTCAACTGCAATCTCCAGCGCCTCGACGGGCCGGTGCGCGGCAACGGCAAGATTATCCAGGAGCTCGAGGCGAGTTTCCGCGGCTCCGGCTGGAACGTGATCAAGGTCATTTGGGGCGCCAACTGGGACGCGCTGCTCGCACGCGACAAGACCGGGTTGCTCCGCAAGCGGATGGAAGAATGCGTTGACGGCGAATACCAGGCGTTCAAGGCCAATAACGGCGCTTACGTTCGCCGCGAGTTCTTCGGCAAATATCCCGAACTGCTCGAGATGGTTTCCGGCATGACCGACGACGAGATCTGGCAGCTTCGGCGCGGCGGCCACGACCCGGTAAAGATTTACGCGGCCTACGCCGCCGCGGTCGCCCATCAGGGGCAGCCGACCGTGATTCTCGCCAAAACCGTCAAGGGCTACGGGATGGGCGAATCCGGTGAGGGGATGAATATCGCCCATCAGGCCAAGCACATGACGCTACCGGCTCTCAAGGCGTTTCGCGATCGTTACAAGATTCCGATCTCCGACGAGAAACTACTCGAGGCGCCCTTTTTTCGCCCCGCGGAAGACAGCGAGGAAATCCAGTATCTCAAGAAAAGCCGCGAGGCGCTCGGCGGCGTGATTCCGCAGCGCCGCCGCACGTCAACCGCACTCGAGATTCCGCCGCTTAGCACCTTCGATTCGCAGCTCAAAGGCACCGAAGACCGAGAAATCTCGACCACGATGGCGTTCGTCCGAATACTCGCGGCGCTCCTGCGCGACAAAAACTTGGGCCAGCGCATCGTCCCGATCGTGCCCGACGAGTCGCGAACCTTTGGGATGGAAGGGATGTTCCGGCAGCTCGGGATTTTTTCCCAGGTCGGGCAGCTCTACAAGCCCGTCGACGCCGGCCAGTTGATGTTCTATCGCGAGCATCAGCAGGGCCAGATTTTGCAAGAGGGAATCAACGAGGCGGGCGCGATGTCCTCATGGATCGCGGCGGCGACTTCGTACAGCTCGCATCATCTGCCGATGATCCCGTTTTACATTTTCTACTCGATGTTCGGATTCCAGCGCGTGGGCGACCTCGCCTGGGCGGCCGCCGATATGCGCTGCCGCGGGTTTCTGCTCGGCGGCACTTCCGGCCGCACCACGCTCAACGGCGAGGGCCTGCAGCACGCCGACGGCCACAGTCATATCCTTGCGTCGGCGATCCCTAATTGTGCCGCCTACGATCCGACCTTCTCCTATGAAGTCGCGGTGATCATTCACGAGGGACTGCGCCGGATGTTTCAAGAACAGGAAGACGTGTTTTACTACATCACATTGCTCAACGAGAACTATCCGCATCCGCCCATCCCCGAGGGCGCGCACGACGGAATCCTGAAGGGGATGTACCTGCTCCGCGACGGCAGCGATGCGAAGGCGCCGCGCGTCCAACTGCTCGGGTCGGGCGCGATCCTGCGCGAAGTGATCGCCGCCGCCGACCTGCTGCGCGAGGATTTCGGAGTCGCCTCCGACGTCTGGAGCGTTCCGAGCTTCACCCAGTTGCGCCGCGAAGGTCTCGAGGCCGAACGCTGGAACATGCTGCATCCCACGGCGCCGCAACGCAAAAGTTATGTCGAAACCTGCCTCGCCGAGCGCCGCGGCCCCGTCGTCGCGGCGAGCGACTATATCAAGGCGTTCGCCGACGAGATTCGCCCTTTCATCGGCCGGCGCTACCGCGTACTTGGCACCGACGGGTTCGGACGCAGCGACTATCGCAAGCAGCTGCGCAACTTCTTCGAAGTCGATCGCCGTTACGTCGCACTCGCCGCGCTCAAAAGCCTCGCCGACGAGGAGGAGATTCCCGTCTCCCGCGTTGAGGACGCGATTCGCAAGTACGATATCGATCCGGAAAAACCCAGCCCGGTGACGGTGTAGGTCTCCGCAATGGGTACGCTGATCGACGTCAAGGTTCCGGATATCGGCGACTTCACCGACGTGGACGTGATCGAGGTGATGGTCAAGCCGGGCGATCGCGTCCGCGCTGAGGATTCGCTGATCACGATCGAATCCGACAAAGCGACGATGGAGGTGCCGTCGCCGCTTTCCGGAGTGGTCAAAGAGCTCAGGGTAAAGCTTGGCGACAAGGTTTCGGAAGGCTCGCCGATTGTCGTGCTCGAGACCGACGCGGCCGATCACGAATCGAGCGGCGCGCCCGCGCCGCGCCCGCAGGCGAAGCCCCAGGCCGAGCCGCCGGCGCTGTCGATCCGCAAGATCCCGGAAGCCGCGCCGGACTCCGCCAAAGATGGCCGCGATGCATCCGTAGTCGCCGCGCCCGCCGCGCCGCCGCCTGAGCTTGCGCGCGCCAAACCGCACGCGAGCCCCGCCGTCAGAAAATTCGCGCGCACGCTCGGCGTCGATCTCGCCCTTGTCGCGGGTTCAGGAATGAAGGGGCGCATCTTTCGCACCGATGTCGAAAAATTCGTCAAAACGACCCTGATGCACTCGAGCGCCGCCCCAACCGGCGCCGGTGCTTCGCTTAACCTTATCGCGTGGCCGAAGGTGGATTTCTCGCGCTTCGGTTCCGTCGAGACTCGTCCGCTGTCGAGAATCCGCCGCGCCACCAAGGCCAACCTCGCGCGCAATTGGGTGATGATCCCGCACGTCACTCAGTTCGACGAAGCCGACGTCACCGAACTCGAAGCGCTGCGCCGCCAGGTCAATGAGACTCACGCCAAAGACGGTGTGCGCGTCACGATCCTCGCTTTCATCGTGAAGGCGATGGTTGCGGCGCTCGCGGAATTTCCCGAGTTCAACGCCTCGCTCGACGGCGATAATCTGGTCCTCAAGAAATATTTTCATATCGGCTTTGCCGCCGACACGCCCGACGGATTGGTCGTTCCAGTCCTGCGCGACGCCGACAAAAAGGGCGTCGTCCAGATCGCTCGCGAAACCGCCGAGCTAGCCGCTGCCGCGCGCGCGGGTAAGCTTGCGCCGATGGATATCCAGGGCGGATGCATCACGATTTCCAGCCTCGGCGGAATCGGCGGCACCGCATTTACGCCGATCATCAACGCTCCCGAAGTCGCCATCCTCGGCGTGTCGAAGCTGAGCACGAAACCCGTCTATCGCGACGGCGAGTTCGTCGCGCGCCTGATCCTGCCGCTGTCGCTGTCGTACGACCATCGCGTGATCGACGGCGCCGCGGCCGCACGCTTCATCACCTACTTGGGCTCCGTGCTGGCCGACATGCGGCGCGCGCTGTTGTAGCTTTCAGCGTAAATCGCACTCCAGCTCGCGATCGACGCGCGGGCGCGGGACAAAAAAATGGCCGGGTTACCGTTGGGGACCGTGGGTGGGGCGCCTACGGCAGTAACCCGGCCGTGCTTGGGGACAGGCGCTGTTGGTTTCTCGGGGGAGGAGATTGCAGCGCATCGATAGAGCAGAGCAAGAGCGGTGCCGCGGGAAAAGTGTAGGAAAATCAAGGCTGGCGGGCGAAATTACTTTCGCGAAATGCGATCCAAAATCCCCCGTGCCGATCGTGGAGCCTCATTTCGGCCTAACTTTTCAAGACTTTTGCGCGATACGATTCGCCGTCGCGGAGCGTCGCAGAATTTCGCAAATCGCGCAGCCAATCCCATTCCCGCAATCTTGATCCTGCACCCCGAGTCTCGAATCGCGGCGATCGATGAGACGCCGATCGCACCGTCGATCGCCGCGATCGCACTCGGCGATAACGGTCGCCGCGCGCAAAAATTCCGCGACTTCTTTCCATCATCGACGCGATCTATTCCGCCTCACGCATCGAATTCTTCGATGCCCGTTGAGAGGTTTCGATCCGTGTGTTAATTCCTACCGTCACGGGGCGTGGCGCAGCCTGGTAGCGCACCTGCCTTGGGAGCAGGGGGTCGGCCGTTCAAATCGGCTCGCCCCGATTTAGCGCCAGTAGCTCAGGTGGAAAGAGCAGCGGCCTTCTAAGCCGCGGGTCAGGGGTTCGAATCCCTTCTGGCGCGCCATGGAATTTTGCGGGCGCATCGCACGCATAGCGGCCGCGCTTGATTTTCGCAGTGGTGGGTGTAGCTCAGTTGGTAGAGCGCTGGCTTGTTGCTCCACTCACCCCACACATCCTGCTACGAAAGCATCTCGTCGGTGCGCCGTTAGCTCAGTTGGTAGAGCAGCTGACTCTTAATCAGCGGGTCCGGAGTTCGAGTCTCCGACGGCGCACCACAAACTTCCGTAACTAGTGAACTTCCTGAGCGGCGGTCTCGCCGCCCGTCTGCGAGTGTGCGTGAAGGGTGCGTTGGGGGATGAAAATCGAAGCGCGCGCCGCAACGTCAATTTCGATTCGCCGCCCGAACCAACCGGGCGCAGGCACGCGCACTTTTTGAGCCTGCGGATAACGGAGGCTTACCGCGAAAGCTTTTTTGTGCGGTGCCTTGCGCATTTCGGTGACGAGGTCTTATGCGGCGCGGCGGCGGCGGCCAGCTTGAGCGAGGTGAAGCTCGACATGCACTCCCGCTCGCGCGA
The DNA here is from genome assembly GCA_021799555.1 of Deltaproteobacteria bacterium. Lineage (GTDB taxonomy): Bacteria > Desulfobacterota > Binatia > Binatales > Binataceae > JBARDN01. Next base: position 5,418 of record JAJZAG010000219.1, read on the forward strand.
GCATCTCGACCAGCGTGTCGATGCTGAACAGATCGATTTTTCCGCGAACCAGATCGCTCACTCGTGGTTGAGTGACTCGCAAAAGCTTTGCCGCCGATGCCTGCGTCAGCTTACGCGCCTTGATTAGACGCTCGATCTCGATCATCAAATCGGCGCGCAACCGCAGGCTCGCAGCCTCCTTTGGGCCGAAGCCCAAGTCCCGGAACACGTTTCCACTAGAGCATTCAACTTTCACGGCAATGTTCCTTTCCTGGACTTTACGCCGATGCGCCGGATCCGGAGTAATTCGCTGAGTCGCGAATTCCGCAGCTCCAAATCGTACCTCGCTGTCTTTCTGCTTTTTTTCTCGAACGCGTGAAGCACGTAAATTGCCTCGTCAAACTTCGCGACGTACAAGATCCGATGCTCCAGGTCAGTGTGCACCCTGATCTCTCGCACTCCCGCGCCGATCGATGGCATCGGCTTCCAATCGGACGGCTGCAAACCGGATTGAACGAGATAGAGCTCGTAACCTCCGCGTTGGCGGGCGTCATCCGGAAAGCGCCGCACGTCACTGCGAGAAGATCCCAGCCACACCAACGCCTTCAGCATCCGGTTCCGATCATATAAAGATTTGTATACACTCTCAACCCTTCAGCCACAGTCAGAGCCGCGGCGAACGTCGCCGCTGGCGCCTATGAAGCGCCGCAAAATACCCAAATCCGATCGATTACAGCGTGAAAATCCGCTTTGCTTGCCCCGATTGCACTCGGTCAATTTGAGCCAGCACGGGGATGCTGTGGCCCGTGGCGCGGCCCTTAATCAGCGGCTCCCGAGTTCGAGCCTCCGACGGCGCACCACATAAATGCCGACCCGCGTTGCTCGAATCCGCGGCCTTCACGCCACGCTGATTGACGCCATGACACCGATGCGCCAATCGGGTACGCTGTAGGCGGATCACGCGCCAAAAGGTACGCGAAGATGGCTAAGACAATCACCAAGACGAGCCGGCCCCGCCTTACGCTCGATATACCTCCCGCGTTGCGGCGCCGAA
>JAJZAG010000220.1 GCA_021799555.1 Deltaproteobacteria bacterium
CGTCGTCTCGATGCGCGATCGCAAGGTCATGCGGCTTGAGCGCGGCGCATTGCGCGTCCACGCGGATCTTTCGGCGCTCGCCCCGTTCCATTGCAACGACATGGTGGTCGATTCACGCGGGCGCGCGTACGTCGGCAACTTCGGTTTCGATCTCCACAAGGGCGAAGCGCCGCGCGGCACAGTGCTGATCATGGTCACGCCTGACGGCAAGCCGCGCGTAGTCGCCGATGAACTCATATTCCCTAACGGCGCCGTCATCACGCCCGACGGCCGCACGCTCGTCGTCGGCGAGTCGTTTGGGCGTCGGCTGACGGCGTTCGAGATCGCCGCGGACGGCTCGCTCGCGAATCGGCGGGTGTGGGCCGATCTGGGCAGGAACGTGCCCGACGGAATCGCTCTCGATGCCGAGGGCGCAATCTGGGTCGCCAGTCCGACATGCTCGGAAGTGATTCGCGTTTGCGAGGGCGGCGAAGTGACCGAGCGGATCAAAGTCGCGACCGACGCGTTCGCGTGTATGCTCGGCGGGCCCGACCGCAAGACGCTGTTCGTGCTGACCTCAGCGTCGTCGGATCCGGCGGCGTGCCGCGCCAACGCGACCGCGAAGATCGAGATCACGCGTGTCGAAGTTCCCGGCGCGGGACTTCCCTGATGGCGGCGCGCCGGACAAGTCGCAGGCGATGAGCTTAAACGGAAACCGCGATGTCTACCGCGAGCGGCGCCGCCGCTTGATGGATGCGATGGGCGCAGGCGCCGTCGCGATTGTGCCGAGCGCTCCGGTCGCAGTGCGGTCGGGCGACGTCGAGTTCGTTTACCGGCAGGACAACGATTTCTACTATCTGACGGGTTTTGAGGAGCAGGAATCGCTCGCTCTGATCGCACCGGATAATTCGGACGGCGAATTTGTGATGTTCGTTCGGCCGCGTGATAAGGAGCGCGAGACCTGGACCGGCAAACGCGCGGGTATCGAAGGCGCGATTGTGGATTATGGCGCCGACAAGGCGTACACGCTCGACGAGTTAGAGAAGATTGTGCCGCGCTATCTCGAAAAGGCCGATCGGTTGCATTACCCGATCGGGCGCAACTCGGACTTCGAGGCGCGGGTCATGAAGCTCGTGCAATATTCGAGCGCGATGCGCCCGCGGCTCGGCTCGGGACCGTACGCGATCTTCGATCCGCGCGAGATTATTCACGAGATGCGCCTGCGCAAGGAGCCCGGAGAGCTCGATCTGATGCGCCGCGCGATCGACATTTCGCGCGCGGCGCACGAACGCGCAATGCGCCTTGCGCGGGGCGGGATGCGCGAGTGGCAAATCGAAGCGGAGGTCGATTACACGTTTCGTTCGCGCGGGGCCGCGGGTCCGAGCTATCCGTCGATAATCGCATCGGGTCCCAATGCCGCGATCCTGCATCACATCCAGAACCGCCGCGAGATGCGCACCGGCGAGCTGCTGCTGATCGACGCGGGCTGCGAGTTTGATTTTTACGCTTCCGACGTGACCCGCACTTTTCCGATCGGCGCGCGATTCACCGCGATGCAAACCGAGCTGTATGAGATCGTGCTGGCGGCGCAGGCGCGCGCGATCGAGCAGGTGCGGCCGGGTGCGCGCTTCGACGATCCGCATGACGCCGCGCTGCGCGTGCTGGTTGACGGGATGCGCGGGCTGGGGCTCGTGTCCGGCAGCTCGGAAGAGATTATCGAACAAGCTTCCTATCGCCGCTACTACATGCATCGCACCAGCCACTGGCTTGGGATGGATGTTCACGATGTTGGCCTTTACCGCGCGGGTGGAGAGTCGCGCAGGCTCGAACCCGGGATGGTGCTGACGGTTGAGCCCGGCCTCTACATCGACGCCGACGACGATACGGCGCCGGTTGAAATGCGCGGCGTCGGCATCCGTATCGAGGACGACGTTCTGGTTACCGCTGACGGACACGAAGTCATGACCGCCGCGATCCCGAAACAGATCACCGAGATCGAAGCGCTGACCGTCGCGAGCTGAGCGCGCCGCGCGCTACGACGGCGAACAGGCCGGGTGAGCGTCGTCGCACTGCACGATGCAGTTCCCGATCAGGTTCCGGCAGTAGTACTCCTCGTTGCCCTTGACCTGGCAGAGTTGGTACTGGCGCTGGCATTCGTATCGGCATGCGATCAACGCTTGCCGGCATCGACGCGCCGCGCACCCCGGCATCGCCGCGAGCGTGATCACGATCAACGCGGCGCGCGCGCAGCGCTTTGCGATCGCCGCGTGCCGCGTCACAGATCGAGGGCGCTGGCCGAGCCGACGATCGTTTTGGCGCCGTCTGATTTGTCGCACCAGACTTCGACTTCAGCGCGGGTGCGTTTGCCTTCGGGCGTGTGTTCGATGAGCCGTCCGTGGGGCGCGGTGGTTTCGTTGCCCCAGAGCACGTTGACGAGGCGCAGGTCCATCCTGCCGCCGAAAAAAAATCCCATGCCGAAACGCCGCGTCATCAGCTCGGCGACCATGCACACCGAGAGCATTCCCTGCACGACGATTTCCGGAAATCCGAGCTCGACCGCCTTGCGCTTGTCGTTGTGATAGTTGCGCTGCGGGCCCGAGAACGCGAGGCACATGGCCTCGGTGATCGTGCGCATGGGCGCTTCGATCGCTTCTCCGCCGCGTTCGCCGACATGGAAAGAGCGCAGCGCGCTTTTCTCGCGCGACTTGTCGACAACGAACGCGTCCTTGCGCGTCTGTTCGGGGAGCAGGAAGCTCTGATGCGTGCGGCTGCGCGAGACGATCCGGCCCGACGCATTGCTGACGATCACTTCGTTGACGAGGTACTCGCGGTCGCGCTTTAGATAGCGGCCGACGATCAGTGAGCGCGTGGTCAGCCGCTCGCCAACCATCACGGGCGCGAAGATTTCCCACTCCTGGCGCGCGTGCAGGTTCCCGTAGATGTTGGGCAGGTACCAGCTAACGGTGTGGTAAACGGCGGAGTGCAGGATCAGCGCGGGCGCGAGCGCTGCGCCGAGCGGCGAGCTGTCGCGATACCACGGGTTGTCGTCGCCAGTGCCCGCGATATAGGTCGCGACGGTTTCGGGCGCGATCTCGTAGGTGACGGAGCCGTAGTCGCGACCGACGTAAATTTCATCGGGAGCAAAGATAGTTTGATTCATCGCCAACCTCGCGGCCGTCTTGTTCAGGATTTCTGTTTGGGCTTCACGCGCTCGAGGAATTTTGCCGCGTCGATTGCGGCGCGGCGATGCGTTCCCCTGCCGATCTGCTCAGTCTCGTCGAAAGCGCGCACCTTGAAATCGACGCGCCGCCCTTCGCACTTGACGACTTCCGCCTCGGCGCGCACGCGATGGCCCGGTGGCGTCGCGGCGATGTGCTCCACGTCGATCGCCATCCCGACCGAGCTTTCTCCCGGTTCGATATAGGCGCGCATCGCGTCCATCGCCGCCATCTCCATCATCGAGACCATCGTAGGCGTCGAGAGCACCGGCGCGAGGGAAGGGTCGATGCGGATCGCCAGGTGCTCGGGCGCGACGACCAGAGTGAAGGTGCCAATAGTGCCTACTGGTACGGGTTTCATCGCGTAAAGTCCTTGCGGTGCGCCGGAATTCAGCGCCGCAGGTTCATGGCGTCGAGCTTCTTCGCGAGCCAATCGACGCGATCGTTTCCCCAGAAAGGCTCGCCCGCGACGATCATTGTCGGCACGCCGAACGCGCCGTCGCGTTCGGCCTCCGCCGCGGCGGCTTGCAATTCACAGGGGCCCTCGCCGAGCAGGTATTTTGCGAATCCGGCGGTGTCGATTCCGACTTCGGTCATAACTTTGGCGAGCGCGGAGCCATCTTCGATATCGAGCTCTCGTTTGAAGAAGCGTTCAAAGACACGGTCGGAGTATGGGCGGAACTTACCCTGGCGGTCGGCCCATAGTCCGCTCATCAGCGACAGGCGCGAGTCGAAGATTTTTTGCGGGCCGCGAATAACCAGCCCGCGCGCGTTCGCGTAGCGCCGCGCGTCAAGATAGAGGTAGCGAACCTTGCGCCAGTTGCGCTCGTCGCGCTCGTCGAGCGTGCCGCCGAAGGCGCCCTTGACATTGAGTTCGAGCGGGATGAAACGCAGCGCGATGCGGTAGGATTTTTCGAGGTCGTACATCGGCTGCATCGCGAGGTACGTGAACGGACTTTTGTAATCGTAGTATAGTTTGACGGTTTCGTCGGCCATTGGGGCACCGCTTCAATCGATAGCCTAAATCGCGCGCACAAAAAAGCCGCGTGCTACTCGGCGCCGGCGTTGCGGGTCAGGTAATCGAGAATGGCTTTGCGGTCGGCGCCGTCGAGCGGAGGCAAACCGGCCCGCCGTATTCTGTCCTGCATCGCGTTGACCTGGATCTCCCACATCGCCGCCGTCATCGACCGCGGATTATACGGCGCGTGGCATTGGCCGCATCGCGACTTGTACAGCATCGCGGTGGGTGAACCGGCCTCGGGCAGCACCGCGCGCCGCGCGCATCCCGCCAATGTGATCGCAGCGATCGCGACTGCGCCGATTAGAAGGCGTCTCGAAGTGGATCGTCTAGTTCGTGGCGACGCGGGCATTTGGAATTCGGGCCGCGATCTCTTTGCGCAGCGCGAAGATGAGCGCGGTGCGATCGGAGTCGGGCAGCGTAATCATGCGCTCGCTTTTGGGCCGTTCCCAGACCGGCGCGTGGCGCAGCTCGTCGGTCTCGAGGCGCGGAAAAATATGCCAATGCACGTGCGGCTCGACGTTGCCGAGGCATTCGTAATTGAGTTTCCACGGCCGCGTCACCGCCGCGATCGCTTCGGCCACGAGGCGCAGCTCTTCGAAGAGCGCATGCGCCTCGGCTGAGGGCATCAGGAACACCTCGGTCGCATGGCGCTTGGCGAGCAAAACACAGTAACCGCGATAAAACTGCGCGTCGCCAAGAACAACGTAGCAGGTCGGCAGTTCAGCGATAAAATTATCCGCGCCGTCCGTCCGGATCCGCTCGATTCCGGCGCAGATGCCGCATCCGGATTGCGCGCTCACGCCGGCTTCTCCGCTTCCGCGCGCCTTTCCGGTTCGACCTGAACCAGCTTGATCTTGGCGTGACGCAGGAGGTCGGCGACGGTCGCGAGCTTGTAAGGCTTCTCGTAATAGACCGTGCGGATGCCGGTGTTGATAAGCACCTTCAGGCAATGGATGCACGGAGTATGGGTTACATAGATGTCGGCATCCTGGATCGCGGCGCCGTTGCGCGCGGCCTGGGTGATCGCGTTGATCTCGGCGTGGATCGTGCGGAAGCAGTTCTGCTCGACTTCGCCGTCCGGATTGCGCGATTCGTAAATAAGGCATCCGACTTCGGTGCAGTGCGGCAATCCCGCTGGAGAACCATTGTAGCCGGTGGCCAGGATGCTGCGGTTGCGCACGATTACGGCGCCGACTTTAGCGCGCAGGCAGGTTGAACGCTCGGCAACCTCGCGCGTGATCGTCATGAAGTACTGGTCCCAGCTCGGCCGCGGTCTCTCGCGATTTTCAGGCAATTGGGTTTGCTCCTTGACGAAAACGTCCGCGCGCACGGTCAGATGCGAGATGCGGCGCGATGAAGCTGTGCGTTGCCGGCGGCGGGCGCGTGCAGCATCACGTCATAGGTCTGCGAGTTCTGCGGTTGCGGCCCATTCTCTTCGGGCGCCGAGATCGAAATCGGTTTCGGCATGAAGGTTACGATGAATAACGCGACCGTCAGCCACGCAGCGATCGTGCGTCCGCGTCCGAGCGGCGCATCGCGATCGACCGTCGAAGGATGGCCAAGGCCGATTGCGATTGCGATCACCGCCCATAGCATCCATCCGCCCCAGAAGCCGCGCCCGATCGCCAGCGGGATCACTACCATCAGCACGCATCCGACAACGAAGATCGTCGAAATCCTGCGATGGTGACGCGGGCTGAGAGCGTATACGACGTGGCCGCCGTCGAATTGTCCGACCGGGAGCAGATTCAGCGTGGTAACCAGCAGGCCGAGCCATCCGGCGAACGCAAGCGGACTCAGGTTGACGTTGACCAGATTCGGATCGACACCGAGCATCCATCGCGACAGCCCGTAAAAGAGGATCGAGTTTCCGAGTTCGAGTCCGCCCGCGCCTTGCGACGAGAGCGGCTGGATGTCAGACAGATGCAGTCCCAGAATCAGGCACGGAACCGCGACGAGCATACCGGCCCACGGACCCGCGGCGCCGATATCGAACATCACGCGGCGCGTCTGTGGCATCTGGCGCATCCGGATGAATGCGCCGAAGGTGCCGATGAAAAACACCGACGGAAACGGCGCCGGCAGAAAGTAGGGCAGGCTCGTGTTGACGCCGTAGCGGCGCGCGGTCAGGTAATGTCCCATCTCGTGTGCGAGCAAAATCCCCATCAGTGGGAGCGAAAACGACAGCC
>JAJZAG010000221.1 GCA_021799555.1 Deltaproteobacteria bacterium
TAACATGGGCGAATCGCTCCATGCTTTCCACGAACAATCCCACAGTCACTCCGCCCGCCATTTCTCCGCCTCCGCTCCGCCTGATGCCAAACGTCCTCTAAACGTTAGTGCCAAAGCTTGCGCAGATACTCGCTTAGCGATTCACGGTCGGTCCGTTCCAAGACAGTCTCGTGGTACGCATCACGCCTCATATCACCACCAAAGTTCGGACCGTACTCTCGACGCATGGCCTCTGCCTTGGTGTTACTATTCTTCTGCTCGGTCGTTCCATCTCCATCGCGGTGGCGATTGTCCAGACCGTCCGTCGACCTATGGTTCGACTCCTACCTACTCATCCACGATCCGCCGTCGTCAACTGGTGGCGGGTTAGAAACACGCTGTTGACACGCAACGTGTGCTAGCGACCGAGGTTGCGAGTGGGTTTCCTTCGCAAGCTCGACGAGTTGGTCTCTTTGAGTGTCGAGAATTTTCCCGCAGTAAACACAAAGCTCGACTATAGGCATTATGGTTAAGCCTCCTACTCGAATTTTAAACGATCAATTTTAGCTCCGTTAATCTGCGCGCCATGGCGTCGGGCGAGACCCCGAAGACGCCCACGAGCGCATCGAACTGGCGCGCGTGGAACCATTTAGCTCGAGCGAAGTATTCGGCAAGCTTTCTCGGGCTCATCCTCCGAAGACTCGACGGGCTCAGCCTCCCGCCAGTCAACGCATGCGCTTCGTCCTCGCCCATCTCCTCGCGCACGATCTGGCTCCCGAATCGCTCTATAAACTCGTCGCTTACCAGCTCTCGCGGCATTAACAGGCTCGCTGCAAAGAAATTCGCTTCGATCTCATTAACGCTGACTGGAACCAAGTCGGATCCGCTACGCAGCGACCTCTCCCTCAGCTGACAGGCGCCAGGATGAAGCACAGCGTGACCAGCCTCGTGCGCAGCCGTGAAGCGCTGTGCCTCTACGGATTGACTTTCGGAGATTACGACCACGTCGGTGTCGTACATGCCAACGGTGCTGCGTCCACGCGAGCTCGGGATTATCCCAACGCGGCGAACAGGGAGCCTCAATATTTCAGAGAGGAACAAGTGCATATCTATTGGAAAACACGCGCGTGGCGGAACCTCCTCGCCGCATATATTTCCCGCGTGGCGCCTAAGGCGCTCAATATAGCTGCGCGCGCAGTCCTCTATCTCGAGCTTTCTTCGATCTGTGAGCGTTGACATGCCCTTGCCTATTCCAAGAGCGCCGACTCGGCCGCCAATGGTACGCGGGCACCGGGATCCTGCTTCCGCTCTGATACTTTGCTCGCCATCTTATCCAACTCAATCGCTCCGCCAGCCATCGACCCCACCTCCGCCACGTTTCGCGCCTGTTAAGTGTGGCCCCAGCCCGTTGGGCCTAATCGCAATAAATCAATCCAGCCACCACCACATATGGGCCGAAAAACTATGCGACGTGGGCGGAAATATGCTCCCAGACGGAGGCTGATGTCAAGTACGCAGGCCCAATATGTAGTGTGGATGAGGTTGTGCACAACCCATATATTATGTTGTTGACAATTTTTCGTAAACCTTTCGCTTGACCAGTTTTGCTTCTATCCAGAGGCGAAGGACATTAGGAATTCTTGTTTCGAGCTTTGTTTGGACCTAACCTCGAAACGTTCGTCGGGTGTTTATTTCGCCGCGTCATTTCAGGCTCGATCGACCCGCGCTATCTTGAACTCGCGATGGCATCGAAACGTACGCGACCGATCGTCAAGATCGCATCGGCCCTGCAACCGATTCTCGAACGCCTCGACGTCGAAGGCGAGTACGGATTTGCCCGACTGATCCGCGCGTGGCCCGCGATCGCCGGCGAGACGATCGCGCGGCGCACCGAAGTCGTTTCGCTGAAGTTCCATACGGCTGTGATTAAAGTTTCAGGCGCGATGTGGATACAGGAGCTTAGCCTGATGAAGGCGCAGATACTGGCGCGCGTGCGCGAAGAAATTGGCGACGACGTCGTTCGCGATATCCGCTTTATAGCTGGACGCCTCTCGCGCCGAAATCCGCCCCGGTTGCGCACCGTGCCGCGCCCGGTCCGCCTCTCGATCGAGCTGCCGCCAATCAAGGATCCCGAGCTGAAGCGCGCCTTCGAGCGCCTGATAGAAGCGTGGGGCCGCGCCGAAAAGTAAAGAGTAACCGCAGATTACACGGATTCAGAGATTAAAAAGATATTATCCCGCTCGGCGCGCAGCGCGCCGAGCGGGATAATCTGTGAAATCTGCGGTTACTCTTTGGCCTGTGGATGCGGGGTGACGCGGCCATAGCGCTATTGCGTGCGATTTGTGGCAAGATTCGCTCAAGCTAAAATTCTATCGGACGCATCCAAACGGAGTCCTATTCGATGGCGCAGGAGATTAAAAGCAAAGCGCTCGACCTAGCGCTCAGCCAGATTGAAAAGCAGTTCGGCAAAGGCTCGATCATGAAGCTTGGCGAGCAGGCTATCGCTGGCGATATCGCGGTCGTGCCCACCGGCTCGCTCGGACTCGATATTGCGCTGGGAGTCGGCGGTTTACCGCGCGGCCGCGTGGTCGAGATTTACGGACCGGAATCTTCGGGAAAAACCACGCTCGCGCTCGAGTGTATCGCCGAAGCGCAAAAGCGCGGCGGTACCTGCGCCTTTATCGACGCCGAACACGCCCTTGATGCCGCATACGCCCGCAAGCTCGGCGTCAAGGTCGAAGATCTGCTCATCGCGCAGCCCGACAACGGCGAACAGGCGCTCGAAATCGCGGAAACCCTAGTTCAGTCGGGCGCGATCGACGCACTCGTAATCGATTCGGTCGCGGCGCTTGTGCCGCGCGCCGAGATCGAAGGTGAGATGGGCGAGCCACAGATGGGATTGCAGGCGCGCCTGATGTCGCAGGCGCTGCGCAAGCTTACCTCGATTATCGCGCGCTCGCGCACGATCGTGATCTTCATCAACCAGATCCGCATGAAAATCGGCGTGATGTTCGGAAATCCGGAGACGACCACCGGTGGCAACGCGCTCAAGTTTTACTCCTCGGTGCGCCTCGATATCCGCCGCATCGGTACGATCAAGTCCGCCACCGAAGTGATCGGCTCGCGCACCAAGGTCAAGGTCGTCAAGAACAAGGTCGCACCTCCTTTTCGCGAAGCCGAGTTCGATATCCTGTACGGCTCGGGTATCTCGAAGGAAGGCGAGTTGGTCGATATCGGCTCCGAGATGAACGTGATTGAAAAGCTCGGCGCGTGGTATTCGTACAACGGCGAACGAATCGGACAGGGCCGCGAGAACGCGCGCGACCTCTTGAAGGCGAATCCGAAACTTGCCGATGAAATCGAGCAGAAGATCCGCGAAAAGTTGGCCGTCAAACCCGTCGTCCTCCCCGAAGCCGCCGCCAAAGACGAAGAACCTCCTGAAGAAGAACCGACCTCCGCGCCGCAGGGAAAAAGGAAAGGTTAAGAAGAAAACAATCCACAGATTACACGGATTTCACCGATTATAAGAAAACAGAAAGCTCGCGCGGCGGCACGGATGCGCCGCCGCTCTGAATCTGTGTAAATCTGTGGACTGTTTACCCTGCCTTTTTAGATAGCGGATTTGATCGCCGCCATGATCGCCGGGCCATGCTGCGCGACCAGTCGTGATAGCTCGAAGCATAGCCCGAAGAGCGCGCCGAAGATGCCGCCGTTGACCCGGATCCAATCCAAATGCGTCCGCGTCTTCGACTCGATTTGAAACCGGATCTGATCGTCGGTCAGCCGCGCCAGGTTGTCCTTAACCATCTGCGTGATCTGTCCGCGGCTCGCCTCTACCGCCCGGCGCACCATCGCGTCCATCAGCGCGCTAGCCTTCTCGTGTGCGAAGCTGGCGGGCTTTTGCAACTCGGCGCCAAGTTCGTGAATCGAGCTTTCGAGCGCGCCCATCAATTCGGGATCATCGCGCAGCTCGGGTAATCGGCGGCGCAGATTAGCTACGATCCGGGCGCTCAGCGAGCGCACGCCCACCTTGTTGAGGGCCGCGTAGATACGGGTGAACGTCTTGGGCAGGAGCTTGCGCAGGATCGCGTCAAGCCGTTCGAGCGCCTGCTCGGATTCGAGTCCCGCCGTTGCGCGCTCAAGGATATGCGCAACCGCCTCACTGCCGAGCAACTCGTCGATTTTCACTTCGGCAAGGTACATGCCCGCGCGCGCGACCAGATCCATCTCGCCGAGTTTTTTTCCGATCATCTCGGGCGTGAGCCACTCTTTTTCGATCGTCACCGCGATCCCGTCGATCAACTTGACCCGATTTCGCGGCAACACCCCCGAGTTCGGCAGATACCATCGCCGCTCGAAGATCATCTTGAGCGCGATATAGTCGCACAGCCCCCCAACAAGAGCCGCCTCCGCCATCGCAAGCACGACTTCGCCGGGCGTTGCAAACGTGGTATAGCGCACGACTATCCATCCGGCGATATACACCATCGCCGAGACAGTGAGCGTCAAATCGCCTTTGCGCGAGAAGATGAATTCGTTCCATGTTGCGGCCGCCTGCGGCGCCGCGATTACTTGGGCACTTTCCATGCCTAAAGTTTGTGACCCACGGTCGCGACCGATCAAGCCGCTTTGATGCAGCCCGGCTATTGCACCTGCATGACATCTGGGGTTCACACGGTCTCGTGAAGTGTGTTTGGGAGACGAAATCAGGAAGGAGAACAATGCCTAAAACACATCGACCAAACCGGACTATTATCGGCGGCGAATAATCGATCCGGCGCGGGCGCGCATCGAGGCGATTCATGAGCGGTCGCGCGCAACCTGCGGCACGGCGCGGTGATTTCCGGTCTATGCGGAGCTTCTCTGGCGGAACGAACGCGACTTGCGCGATACTGCTGCCTGTTACGTTTTCGAAGCGCTTGCGAACCGAAGACGAAGATGAACGCCCCCGCGGAGACCTAAGCAAATGCCTGACGCAAAACCCAATCTCGACTGGAGCAAAGTCAAAGCCTTCTCGAAGCAGGTGTCGATCGATGTCGGCGCGGCGATGCTCGGTGCGATGAGCTATATCGGCGACCGGCTCGGAATTTTCAAAATCCTCGCCAACACCGGTGCGGTGACGGTCGCGGAACTCGCGGCTGAAAGCGGGCTTAGCGAGCGCTATCTGCGCGAATGGCTGAGCGCGATGGCCGCCGCCGGTTACGTGACATACGACGCCTCTAGCGAACGCTTCGCGATGCCGGCGGAGCACGCGATGGTGCTGGCGCGCGAGGATTCGCCTTTTTTCAGCGGCGGATTTATCGAAGGGATTATCCCAAACCTTTCCGTTACGCCCAAAGTGATGGAGGCATTCAAGACCGGCTCCGGTGTCGCGCAGAGCGAGTATCCGCCCGAAACCTTCGAGTCGATGGAACGATCGTCGGCTGCAATGTACCGGCATCAGCTTATACGTAAATGGCTGCCCACGATGCCGCAGGTCGTCGAAATACTCGCCAACGGCGGTACGGCGCTCGATGTCGGATGCGGCAGCGGACGCGCGGCGATTGCGCTTGCGCAAGCTTTTCCTAACGCCAGAATTTTTGGCTTCGACGCGCATCGCGGCTCGCTCGAGCGCGCGCGTATCAACGCTCGCGCGGCGGGATTCGAGGAGCGAATCACCTTCGAGGTGCGCGATTGCACCAAGCTGCCGCCGGCCGCGTTCGATTTCATCTCGACCTTCGACGTTGTTCACGACTCGATCGATCCGCTCGCCTTACTGCGCTCGATTCGCGGCGCGCTCAAACCTGCCGGCACCTATCTGATGGTCGAGGTCAACGTCTCCTCGCGCCTCGAGGACAATATCAATCCGATGGGGCGGATGATGTACTCGATGTCCACGCTGTACTGCATGAGCGTGTCGCTGGGCGGCGGCGGCGCCGGAATCGGCGCGTGCATGGGCGAGGAAAAAGCGCGTGAGCTTACGCGGGAGGCGGGCTTCACCCAATTCCGCCGGCTGCCTATAGAAGATCCCTTCTCGGCCCTCTACGAATTGAGAGTCTGAGGACGCCGCAGGTCGCTATCTCATGCGCACACGCAGCGCGGCCGTCAGGGCGGGCACCACAGTGGCCCAATCCGCGACGATCCCTATATCGGCGCGCTCGAAGATAGGCGCCTCGGGATCAATGTTGATAGCGACTACGGTGCCGGCGCGTTTGATTCCAACCGTGTGATTCGCGGCGCCGCGAATTCCGATCGCGATATAGAGTCGTGGATCGATCGACTTGCCCGTAAGCCCCACCTGCAACTGCCGCGGCATCCAGCCCGCATCCGTAACGCGCCGCGTCGCGCACATCGCCGCGTGCATCACTCGCGCCAGCGCCGCCGCCCTCGCAACTCCTTCGGGACTGCCGACGCCAGTGCCAACACCAACCACAACC
>JAJZAG010000222.1 GCA_021799555.1 Deltaproteobacteria bacterium
ACTTCACGCGCAATCTGCAATCCGGAACGGCCGCCAATCGTGCAGTACACACCACCGGCCCCAGTCGGGATTGACCCCTCAACCAACGCGATGTACTTGCCACGATAGTCAGTTAGCGTCTTGGCCAGCGCTTCTTCGGCCTGATGACCGGCGGCAGCCATCAGCGTTTCATGGTAATTGAGCGAGATTGTATCGAGGATGAGGTCCGCGACTGTGGGATGGCTGGCGCGTAGAAACGATTCCGTATTGCCGGCGCAGTCCTGAAACTCGAGCCAAACCAAAACCGGCCTTGGTGCCTGTTCGATATTCGCGGCAATCATGCTGGCCGCCGTCCCCGGCATCGCCAGCAGCGCCGCCATCGAACCACAAAAGCGCAGAAACTCCCGGCGACTGACCCCGCGGTACTCAAGCTCGTCACGCAACCAGCTTCCACTCATGACAGAATCCCCCCTTTGAGGGTTATTTTGACGCGATCACCAAACTCGAGACTCAAATCGTCCACTTTTTGATCGCTCATTTTCGCATCGTTCGCGAATTACCATTCGGCGCTTTGAGCTAATGCCTACATGCGCCGCGATGGTCTTCTCTCTCCCCGGATGGTCGAAATGCCAGAAGCATACCAAGAGCGTTCGTAGAATTTCGGGGAAATTGCAGCATCGGGCCTGGGGCGTGTGGCAGAACGTATCAGCGTCGGGTGCCCGACTGTACCCAATAGAGTCATTCTGTCCGCGCGCAATTGGCGCACCCGCACGGTGCGTGCGATGGCTTCAAACCATCCCCGATCGGACGACGAGGTAGCTCTTGGATAAGCGCGAGATTCGGGCTTCATCTCTCCTCCGGTCTTTCTGCGCGAAAGCTTATGCAGTCGCACCGCCCCGACCACGCTACCATCCGAACCCGATCGATCCCGAATACTGGTTGAAGCCCTGTCCGTTCGCCATCTGATTATAACGCCACTCCGGGCCTACGAAGGTCTTGTCCAGAATTCCTTGGATCGCGGGAATCTTGATCACGCTGAGCGATAGCTCGGTGCCCAGCCCGAAGACGCCGCCACCCTCGAAATTGGCGTCGTAATGCCGAAAGTTGTCACCCGCCATCTTACCCTTGACTACGACTGGCGTGCTCATCAGCCCAATCCACATCGCAGGGCCGGCTAGCACGTAGGGCTTTATCCATGACAGGTTCTCATAGCCGAGCAGGCCGGGGTCGAGATGGTATTGCACGGTAGGTTGGATCTCGACGGTATCGATCCAAGTGCTCTGCGAGCCGAGCGCGGGCACTAGAATGCTCGCGAGGTTGGCGGACGTGACCGCGTGATTACCCATGATTACTCCCGCCATCAATTCGCCACTCACGAATCCGCCAGGCACTCCGTCGTCGTGGTCGAGCAGGCGGTGATTCAGGTAGGCGCCGTAAAACAACCCACCCGGCATCCCATATGGCGACTCGCCCCATCCGGTGCGGAAACCGACCTCGAACGGCAAGTCGGATTGCTTCGCCTCGATTTTGGAAACCTGCTGCTTTAGCTTGGGCATGTCCTGCTGAAGGCTTGCTACCGGCTGGACCGTGCCTTGCATCTGTTGTTTAAGTGCGTCGATCTCCTGCTTCTGAGCGGACACCTGGCTCTGGATGGTCCGGTTCTGCTGCTCGAGCATCTGGTTCTGCTTCTCGAGCAACTCAAGCCGCGCCTCAAGGGCGCGCTGCGACGCGGAAAGTTTCCCCGTGCCTGCAGCCAGCGCCGCCGCCGGCATCCAAACCGCAATCTCCGTCGCCATCACCACCATCGCGACGAATTTTCCGCATGTATTCATGTCACTCTCCTGGGCGCAACATTGCCAAACCCTTTAACTGGTCCGCATAACGCGTGCCGATGGCACTTGCTGCGAACGATGGCGGAGGCTCGCTGAAGAATTCCATTGCAGACCTCCTTAACGCCTACGGCGGCGACCAGCGTTTGCGGTGATTACCCAGTCGTTGCGCGCATTTCTTTGATCTCGTTTTCCGCCTTAAGCCAATCGTCTATCTCGCTGCCAGGGCCGCCATTACGAACGCAAAATATTTCGTAGGCGCGCTTGCGAATCGCTTCTTCCGTGGACCGCGGGTTCTCTTTTACGACCAATTGTTGATTGACCACTTTTTTTTGAGCCATAAGGATTTCCTTCTCGTTTCTGACCTGACTCGGAACGCAAATAGATAGCTCCTCCGCAAATTATTTCTTTACCGATCTCAAATGGCGATCAGATCGCAAGAACTTCCGCAAGCCGCTAGCGCTCGGCGTTGCGCCCAATCGGCGCATTCAGAATTTACCGCTGCACCCAACGGATACAGCTTCGACGCACTTTACATTTTGGGCCTTTCTGAAAGACGTGGTTGACGCAACTTCGATGCCGAGTTGACAAACAGTGGCCAACGTTCGGATCATCTGCGGGGGTTTTTTAATGAGGCGCTTACTTCGATGATCGGCCGACGGTGAAAGCTTCGGTAGCGCCGTTCAAACTTTCGCAGCCAGACCATTCGAGAAGGAATCGCGATGGCTTTGGTCGGTCCCGGTCGCTAGATCGGTGTACGATACCAGCGCGGGATCAGCAGAGATCTTCGCTTAAGCAATCAGGAGAGAGCAGTCTTGGTGGAGTGCTCACGTCCAAAAACGAGCGAATGCATCAAGAAACTCATCGCTGAAGGCGCGGTGACACGCGCACACCATCATTTAATCATCGATCCGGCAAGAATTGAGGCGAGTTTGCGGCGTCGTTCGATGCCCTTGCGAACCCTTGCGCCTACTTTCCTGAGTGTGCGGCGCCATTAGCGCCGAAGTTTAGCTCGGCAGTGGCAAGGTTCCGGAGTGAAGCCTCGGGGGCTCGAAGCAGTGACAGAGGAGTATAATGGGGGCGATCTATCTCCTTGATGTTCGGGTCACGGAGTTCCAAAAAACGCATGCGGGTGGAGATCAGCCCCACGAATGCGATCGAGTGCAATCTCGCCTTCTCCGATGTTCTACACTCGAAGCGAACCGTGACGCGCGCGATACCGTCGAGCACTTTGAGCGACAGAACCGTGCCCGGCCACCATTTCCCGGTGCCTAGACGCACGACCCAAACCCATACCGGTGTAGCCGGCATTAACTCGACGACTCGTGATGGCTCCATTTCGTTTCTATGCGACCTCCTGCGCGGGCTACTCGGTTAACGATACTGGTTTCGGTTACAACTCGAACGCCGCGGACAACGTCTCGTGCTGCACCTCGATTTCGCGCGGCAGATCGCAGTTGAGACGGACGAAGAATTCATCCTGTGACTGAAGTTCCGCAGTCCATTCGTCACGTTTGATTGCGAGAGCCGCGCGCAAGCGGTCAGGTGATATTCCGAGTCCTTCAAGATTCAAGTCTGATTCACTTGGCATCATTCCCACCGGAGTGTCCCGCGCGCCGCCGCGTCCAGCGACGCGGTTTACGATCCATTCCAGGACGCGAAGATTTTCCCCGTAACCCGGCCACAAGAAAGTTCCGTCGGCGTCCTTCCTGAACCAGTTGACCATGAAAACTTTAGGCGGATGCTTCAGATGCGGACCCATCGCGAGCCAGTGCGCGAAGTAGTCAGCGATGTGGTAGCCGCAAAACGGCAGCATCGCCATCGGATCCCTGCGCACGACTCCCACCTTTCCGGTCGCGGCCGCCGTCGTCTCCGACCCCATCGTAGCGCCCAGATAGACCCCGTGGTTCCAGTCAAAGGCTTCGAGGACAAGCGGAATGGTGGTTGGTCGCCGGCCGCCGAAGATAATCGCCGAGATCGGAACTCCGCGCGGATCATTGGCATGCGGGGAAAGCGCCGGATTGTTCGTCATCGGCGCCGTGAAGCGGCTATTTGGATGCGCTGCCGGTTGTCCGGAACCCGGCATACATGGCCTCCCCTGCCAGTCCACGGTGCCGGTGGGGATCTCAAAACCGATTCCCTCCCACCACACGTCGCCCGATGGGGTCAGAGCCACATTGGTGAAGATCGTGTCATGCTCGACGATCCGCATCGCGTTCGGATTCGAGCGCGGGCTGGTACCCGGCGCGACTCCGAAGTAACCTGCCTCGGGATTCACCGCCCATAGCCGTCCATCTTTGCCAACTCGCAGCCAGGCGATATCGTCACCGACCGTGAATACGCGCCAGCCATTGATGGATAGGGGCGGCATGAGCATCGCCAGATTGGTCTTGCCGCACGCGCTCGGGAATGCCGCCGCGACGTAAGTCGTATCGCCGCGCGGGCTCTCCAAGCCTAGGATCAGCATGTGCTCGGCGAGCCAGCCCTCTCTGCGTCCGAGCCAACTGGCGATTCGCAGAGCGAAGCACTTCTTGCTGAGCAGAGCGTTGCCGCCGTAGCCGCTTCCAACCGACCAGACAGCGTTGTCCTCGGGAAAGTGGCAAATAAGCCGGCGCTTCGGACTGAGGTCGAGCGTGGAATGTAGCCCTCGATTGAAATCGTCCGACTCGCCCAATGCGTCGAGCGCAACGCGTCCCATGCGCGTCATGATTCGCATGTTGAGCGCGACGTAAACACTGTCGGTAAGCTCGACGCCCACGCGCGCAAACTCCGATGCCTCCGGTCCCATCAGGTAAGGCACCACATACATCGTCCTTCCGCGCATCGAGCCCCGCAGCCATTGGCTGAGTTTTCGATAAGTCTCTTCGGGTGCAGCCCAGTTGTTGGTCGGACCTGCCTGGTCGCGGTTGGGCGTGCAAATGAAGGTCGCGTTCTCCGTCCGGGCGACGTCACCCGGATGAGAGCGGTGCAGATAGCATCCGGGCCGCCGACGCTCGTTGAGCGGGATAAGAACGCGCTCGCGAACCGCCTGTTCGGTCAGGCGTCGTTGTTCATCCTCCGAGCCGTCGCACCAAACCACATGGTCAGGCCGTGTCAGCCGGGCGACCTCATCTACCCAAGCTGAAAGCGAGCTGGGAGGCGCCGCCGCAAGAGAAAGACTCATTGCCATAAGCTCCAATCAAGCGCTGCTGGTCTGGGACGGAAAAAGCGTCCGCTCCGACTGGGAGAGGGAAGCGAAGATCGCTTCAGCGTCCTGGGCCGCAATCAATAATTCGGTCGCTTCCGGTCGCGCGAATAGCTGCGCGAGTTTGGCAAGCCACGGAAGATGCAACTCGTGAAACTTGAGACCAAGTACAAAGAACAGATGCGTCGGCCTGCCGTCGAGAGCGTCGAAATCCACCCCCTCGCGCGATCGCCCAAGCACCATGAAGGGGCGAATTACCTGCTCTGGATGGCGGTTCATCGTGTGCAGGAACGCGACGCCATTACCTACAGCGCTGGGCATGATGTTCTCGCGTTCGATGAGCGCTCCAACGAACCAGTTCTTGTCCCGGACCAAGCCGAGGCGGTTGGCAAGCGCCGCGAGCTCTTCAATCACGCCGATCTTGGTCGTCACCTCCAGTTCCGGATCGATATGGTTGGGCTGGAAGCAACTCGCAAGATCGAGCATCCGACGTGGTGCTCGATTGCGTTGATCGATCTCGAGATGCTGCGGAACCACGCCAAGCATCTGGTCGTCGAGCCAGGCGTCAAGCATCGCTTTGCGGAAGCGCCACTGATTTCCAATCTTGACACCGGGCAATGCGCCATCCGACACGAGCTTCAGGACCGTCCGCTCGTTCACGTTCAAGTATGCGGCAACTTGGCGGGCGGTCATGAGTCGATCGGTCGGCTGAGCAGGAGTCGATGCTGTTTTACGGAGAATGTTTGACACTGGCGCTAGATTACTGTAAAATACGTCAAAGTGCAATGGATTACGGAGATGGCTGAAGAATTCCAATCGCGAAAGTTGCATGAAATCGGGAAATGCGAGGAAAACTGTTGCGCAGGTCGTCTGCATGTCATCTTCACGCCCGAGGAAAAGCGGCTGCTGCACGCGCAAATCTTCAGAGATTGCGAATTCAACCGCATTGATTTTTCGAACGCGGATCTCCGCGAATCGCGGTTCTTGAACGTTGCGCTCACCGGATGCGATTTTTCCAGTGCCGACCTGCGCGGGACCAGCTTCATCGCCTGCGACTTGCATGGCGCCAATTTCACTGGAGTTGTATTGGGCCGGACACGCTTCGATGCGTGTTGGCTGATCGGCGCGCTGGGTCTTTCCTCCTCGATGAGCGACTACGTGAGAGAAAACGGTGGCTTGCTATGGCTGTCGTGAAGGCTCATCCCGAGGCGTAGCGCTGGCCTTGTCCAGAACAGAGGTGAAGTGAAACCAACCGAACACTCAAATGGCTCGGCCAGATTGTGCTGGGTGGGACCATTCAGGCTCGACCAATATTTGGCATCCGTTGTCAGCCGACAAAAATTGAGGCCTCCCGACGCAGCGGGCGTCTATATCTTGTCGGAGCATA
>JAJZAG010000223.1 GCA_021799555.1 Deltaproteobacteria bacterium
CAGCGCCGGCAATTCCGGCGCGATGATGGTTGCTGCGTCGGTGATTCTGGGAAATCTTCTCCACGTCGATCGCCCCGCTATTGGCACGATCGTGCCGACGACCGAAGGACAGGCGCTGCTGATCGACGCCGGCGCCAATACTGAAGTCAAGCCGGTCAACCTCGTACAGTTCGCCGTGATGGGCGCGGTTTACTGGCGTCGCGTGCGCAATGTCTCAGTGCCGCGCGTCGGGATACTCTCCAACGGCGAAGAACCGTCGAAGGGCACTGAGCTTACGCGCGCCGCGGCGGCGATGCTGGGACAGATGGGTTCATACCTGAACTATATCGGTTACGTCGAAGGCCGAGACATCAACCGTGCCAAGGCCGACGTAGTCGTTACGGACGGATTTACAGGGAACGTAGCGCTCAAGACCATGGAGGGTCTGTCGTCGCTGATTCGCGGTAATCTGCGCGAAATCTTGAGCGGAAGCTGGAAGGGTAGGCTCGCCTACCTGCTGATTCGCAAGCGACTGGCCGGGATGATCGAAAAACTTGACCCACAAGAAGTCGGTGGCGCTCCACTGCTCGGGGTCAATGGAGTTGCGATTATCGCCCACGGTTCGTCAAACGCGCGCGCAATCCGCAACGCGGTTCGCGCCGCTGCCAACGAGGCCCTGGTCCGTCACGTCAGTCCCGAAATCAGCGAGATACTGGGCCGCACGCGGAGCGCTGCCGCCGTCAAGCCTGTCCCTTCCGGCAAGGGTATCCGCGGACTGTTCACCAAGATGCGCGAGCGCTTGCAACGCCATCCCAAAGATGGCCCCCAAGCGCATCAAGGCCACTCGAAAGACGCGTCGCAGATACTTCCGGGCACTCCGAAAGAACCGTCACAGGCTCATCAGGTCCCCGGCAAGCCCGGTTCGGCAAATCCGACCGGTGAGCTTGCCGGCTCGATTCATCCTCCCGAGCCCAACAACGGCGTCGAGGACCGCACTTCCGCGCCGCATGGCGCGTCCGCCGCGCGCGAGGTAGCCTCGCCGTCGGCCAACGGGACCGGCCGATCAGCTCCGTCGCATCCGGAGGAGGATCACGCGACAACTCCCTCCGACGCTTCGAAAGACTCAGCGAAACACAGATCGAACTGACGATTCGGATTGGACTCGATAATGAAACTTGCCTACCTGTTTGACGGACAAGGCTCACAGCGCGTCGGGATGGGTTCAGAGTTGGTCGCGAATTTTCCAATCGCCCGTGCCACCTTTGAAGAGGCCGACGCTGCGCTCGGCTTTAATCTCTCGCGGTTGTGCTTTGAAGGCCCCGACGAAGCGTTGCGGCTGACCGCCAACACCCAGCCCGCGATTGTAACGGCTTCGATCGCGGCATTGCGCGTCTTCGAGCAGGAATGCGGCGCGCGCGCCGAGGTGGCCGCAGGTCACAGCCTTGGCGAATATAGCGCCTTGGTGGCCGCTGGCGCGCTCAAGTTCCCCGATGCGGTCGCAGCGGTGCGCGAGCGCGGCCGCTTGATGCAGGAAGCGTGTCCGCAAGGGCAGGGGGCGATGGCGGCGCTGATCGGACTCGAGCTTAGCGTCGTTCAGGAAATCTGCGCGCAGGTCTCGACCAATGGCGAAATAGCCGTCCCGGCAAACCTCAACGCCCCCGGCCAGATTGTGATCGCTGGTCATGCTGCGCCGGTCCGCCGCGCAATCGAACTCGCAAAGGAGCGCGGCGCCCCGATGGCGCAGGAGCTGAAAGTCAGTGCGCCATTTCATTGCCCGCTGATGGAACCGGCTCGGCGCGGGATGCAGCCCCTGCTGGAAAAAATTGCGGTCGCGCCGCTCAAGTTCGGCGTGATCGCCAACGTGACCGGGGAGGTTAATCGCGAACCCGCGCGTGTCGTCCCGCTATTGCTCGAACAGATTACGGCACCAGTAAAGTGGGAAGAGTCGATGAAGCGGATGGCTGCATCAGGCGTCACGGATGCCATCGAATTCGGCGGACGAGTGCTGATGGGACTGATGCGGAGGATCGACCGCAGCCTGAGAGTAAAACCGCTCGAGGATATGGCGTCGCTCAAGGTGATTAAGGAAGCGCAGGGCGATTGAGTCGGTGCGCGCGCCTTAGCGATCCGTTGAATTTGCCTTATATCCAACTTGCCTGACCGCCCCGAAGTCCTTATGCTGCCGAGATACTTGACGAAGCCGAAACGGCGCGGGCGTCGCGGTTCGGTTCGGTGCTGATTAGCGCTCAATCGAATCGCGGATCGCACGGCAGGCCAAATTATATTGCATATTCGGGAGCGCCGCTTGCGGCATGCTGCCAGGAGGAACGAGAGCACGATGGCATCAGATATCGAAACCAAGATTCGCGAGAAAATCAGCGAACAACTCGGAGTGGCCGCTGATGAAGTCAAGCCCGAATCGTCGTTTATCGAGGATCTCGGCGCTGACTCGCTCGATATCGTCGAGCTCGTGATGGCGCTCGAAGAAGAGTTCAATGTCGAGATTTCCGACGAAGACGCCGAGAAGATTCGCACTGTCAAAGATGTTGTAAGCTATATCGAGGCGCACAAAAGCTGAACGCGCCCGCCTCAGCCCCATTTTCCAGTTCTACCGCGGCGCGCGACCGCGCGTTTAGCGGCGATCTCACGATCGCGGCGAAATAAGGACCTCTAGAGGCAAGCGATGCGGTGTCCATTCTGCAAGCATCGCGGCAACCGCGTTATCGACTCGCGGCTCGCGTCTGATGCCATGACGATCCGCCGGCGCCGGATCTGCTCGGCGTGCAAGCGTCGCTTCACTACCCGCGAGCGGGTTGAAGAGTCGGCGCCGATGGTGGTGAAGAAGGACGGGCGGCGCGAGCCGTTCGATCGCGCGAAAATTATCGCCGGCCTGAAGCGGGCCTGCGAAAAATGCGCCGTCTCAATGGAGACGATCGAGGAGATTGCCAATCGGATAGAAGCTCAGGCCGGCGAGAGCGGCGGCAAGGAAATCCCGACCTCCGAGATTGGCGCCGCGGTCATGAATGAGTTGCATCGCATCGACCAGGTGGCCTATGTCCGCTTCGCCTCGGTTTACCGATCTTTCAAGGATATCGACGAGTTCATGCACGAGCTCGAAGATTTGATCCGGCTCCGCAAACAGGCTATCGGCCCGTCCGGCGAACCCGCCCGGCCGTCGGTCAAAAAAGAATGACGGATGATGCCGCGTCCGATTCCGCGCGAACTCGCGACCGCCGTTTCATGTCGGTCGCGCTCGGCCTCGCGC
Organism: Deltaproteobacteria bacterium; assembly: GCA_021799555.1. Taxonomy (GTDB): domain Bacteria; phylum Desulfobacterota; class Binatia; order Binatales; family Binataceae; genus JBARDN01. Next base: position 3,245 of record JAJZAG010000223.1, read on the forward strand.
GAGCGCAGCTTGGCCTGACCTCGCCCAATCCTTCGGTCGGATGCGTTATCGTCCGCGGTGAAAAGATCGTCGGGCGTGGAGCGACCGCCGCTGGCGGACGCCCGCACGCTGAAGCGATCGCACTTGCCGATGCGGGCGGCCTCGCGCGTGGCGCGACCGCATACGTATCCCTCGAACCGTGCGCGCATCAGGGCAAAACTCCGCCCTGCGCGCGAGCGCTTGTCGAGGCGAAAGTCGCGCGCGTGGTGATCGGATGCCTCGATCGCTATCCCGCCGTGCGCGGACGCGGCGCCGCGGCTTTGCGCCGCGCCGGAATCATCGTGGCGACGGGAGTTTGCGAGGATGAATGTATCCGCGTCTCTGAGGGATTTTTCACTCGCGTCACCCGAGGCAGGCCGCTTGGACTACTCAAGCTCGCGATGTCGCTTGACGGCAGAATCGCTGCCGCCTCCGGCGACTCCAAGTGGATCAGCTCGCCGTCGTCGCGCGTGATGGTGCATCGATGGCGCCGCGAGTGCGACGCGGTTGTTGTCGGCGCCGCGACGGTTCTTGCCGACAATCCTCGCCTCACCTGCCGGATCGTCGGCGGACGCGACCCGGTTCGGGTCATTGTCGATGGGCGCGCGCGGGTCCCACCGGCCGCGCGCGCTCTCACCGAGCGTTCGTCGGCCGGTGCGATCGTTGTAACGACACGGGCCAATCTATCCCGCGCACGCCGCCGCTATGCCGGTCCCAACGTAGAAGTGATCGCGCTCGGCGGACGCGGCGCCACAGTTGACCTCGGCGCGATGATGCGGGAATTCGGACGGCGCGGATGGAACCAAGTCATGTTTGAAGGTGGGGCGCATCTGGCGGGTGCCGCGCTTGCCGCGGGAATTATCGACCGCGTGGCGTTCTTCATCGCGCCAAAGATAGTGGGCGCAGGTCTCGTCGCCGTCGATGGTCTCGCGACCGCCCGGATCAAGAACGCCATCCCGCTCGATAAGCTCGAAGTGCGCAAAGTCGGTGCCGACCTATTGGTCGAAGCCCGTCCGCGCAGGTGAAGCGCGGCTAGGTCAACATGCTGGTCGCGCGTTTAGCGTGATGATAGCATTTGAGACCCGCGAGAAGGTCCCATGTCGAACTTACCGCTAGAAGAAGTTTTCAGCCGAATCCGCGACGCCAGGATGGTCGTGATGATCGCCGAAGAACGCGACGATGCGGAAGGCGACCTCGTGATGGCGGCGGAGAAAGTCACCGCCGACCATGTCAACTTCATGGCGCGCGAGGCTCGCGGTGTCGTATCGATCGCGATTACCGACAAGCGGATGCGCGAGCTCGGCATCCCGCTTGCCACTTCTTCGGATAACGGCGCATCGCTCGAACAGGCTGGCGTTTTGGTCGAGGCGCGTGAAGGCGTCACCACGGGAATTTCAACCGGCGACCGCGCCCGCACGATCCAGGTGATTGCCGCGAAGAACACCGGCCCCGGAGACATCGTGATGCCCGGGCATGTGCTGCCGCTGATGGCAATGGCGGGCGGCGTAATGATGCGGATCGGCCGCGCGGAGGGAGCAGTCGATTTGGTGCGATGCGCCGGGCTCGGGCCAGCCGCTGCGCTGTGCACGATCTTGCGCGACGACGGCGAGGCGGCGCGGCTGGCCGACTTGAGGGAATTTGCCGCACGCCACGATCTCCCGGTCGTCTTCGTCGGCGAACTGGTCTCCTATCGGCTCACCAATGAAACCCTCGTGCAACGGGTCTCGGATGTACCGTTTTCTCTGCTTGAAGGTGCGTTCAAGGCCGTGGTGTTTCGAAATATCGTTGACGGACGCGAGCATCTGGCGCTTATCAAGGGCAATGTCGGCGGCGGACGCCCGGCCCTGGTGCGGCTACATTCGGAATGTCTTACTGGCGACGTCTTTGAATCGCGGCGATGTGATTGCGGCGAGCAGCTTCAAGAATCGGTCAACCGGATTCTCGAGGCCGACGCCGGCGTGATCATTTATCTGCATCAGGAAGGGCGCGGGATCGGTCTCGGCAACAAGATTCGAGCGTACGCGCTCCAGGACACAGGGCTTGATACCGTCGAGGCGAATCTCGAACTCGGGTTTGACGACGACCTGCGCGATTACGGGATCGGCGCCCAGATTTTGCGCGACTTGGGCGTTGGCGAGGTCAAACTGCTGACGAATAATCCGCACAAAATTGAGAGCCTCAGACGTTATGGCGTCAACGTGACGCGTCTCGCGCTCGAAATCGCGCCGCACGACGGCAATATCGGTTACTTGCGCACCAAGAAGGAAAAACTCGGGCATCTGTTTTCGGATCTAAAACTCCTGACCTGAACCCGGTCGCTTTTATCCATGGGAATCAGACACGAAGGGCGCGAGCTCGCGCTCAAGGCGCTCTACCGGATCGATATCTGCGGCGGCGCGTCGAACGAAGACCTGAGCCTGTTTTTCGACAGCTTTCCCGCCGACCCCCGCGTGCGCGGCTTCGCGATGCGGATCGTTGACGGCGTATGCGCCGAGATTCCCGCGCTCGACACGTTGATCGCAAAGGCCCTTGAACATTGGAAAATCCGCCGCCTGCCCCGCATCGATCACAATATCTTACGGATGGCGCTGTTCGAGCTCCTGCGGGTCGAGGACATCCCCACTCGCGTTACGATCGATGAGGCGATCGAGCTCGCCAAATCGTACGGCGATCAGGATTCGGGGCGCTTCGTCAACGGCGTCCTCGACGAGCTTGCCGGGCGCCTCAACGTGAAGCAAAAGGGCGAGCCCGCCGGCGCGGCCAAAGCCGAGTAGCGATGCCGCTGGAGACCGCGCTCGCCTTTCTGAAGTCCGCGGATTCCCGCAAGTCGCTCGAACCCGCAATCGTCATCTTCGGACCACAGCCATTTCTGCGCGAAGCGGTGCTCGCGGCGATTGTCAAGCGCCTGCTCGAGAGCGGCTACCAGTACCGATCCTTCCATATCGCGTCGAGCGCCGATTTCGCTCGCGCCATCGACGAAACGAACGCGGCCGATCTTTTCGCCGCGCGCAAGGTCGTCGTATGCCGCGTGTTGAAGTC
>JAJZAG010000224.1 GCA_021799555.1 Deltaproteobacteria bacterium
CGAGCCAGCTTTGCCACACGCGTTCGACCGGATAATCGGGGACGGCTTCTTCGACGACGCATCCGATCGCTTCGAAGGCGCGCAGAGCTTCGCGGCAAAGTTCGAGGACGCCGGGCTCGAAGGGCAGATAGCCGGCGAAATCGGCACCCCACGCGATTCGAGTGCCGGCGAAATCGCGCTCGAGCGGCGCCGCAAAGCGCGCCGGATTGTCGCGGATCGAAAGCGGCACGCGCGAGTCGTAGCCCGCGATTATAGATAACAGCATCGCGAGGTCCGCCACCGAACGCGCCATCGGGCCGTGTACCGATAGTGCCGGAAGGAAGACTTCGCGCACGTCGGAGGGCACCCGGCCAAACGCGGTGCGAAAGCCGAAGACGTTGTTGAACGCCGCCGGATTTCTGAGCGATCCGGCGTGGTCGCTCCCGTCCGCGATCGGCAGCATCCGCGTTGCGAGTGCCACCGCCGCGCCGCCGCTGCTGCCGCCCGCGGTCTTCGATTGATCGTAGGCGTTGAGGGTGGTGCCGAATACGCGATTGTAGGAATGGGAGCCGAGCCCGAATTCGGGGACGTTGGTCTTGCCGATAATGATCGCGCCCGCGCGCCTGATCCGCTCGACCAGAATCGAGTCGGCGGCAGGGATGAAGTCCTTTAGAATCGGCGATCCCATAGTCGTACGGATTCCGGCGGTCGCTTCGAGATCCTTGACGGCATGCGGAAACCCGTGCAGCGCTCCGTGATATTCGCCGCGCGCGAGCTCCGCGTCGCGGCGTTCGGCTTCCTCGAGCAGCTCTTCGCGCGGCCTGAGCGAGACGATCGCATTGACGGAGGGATTGATCGCCTCGATATGGTCGAGGTATGCGGCCATCACTTCGCGGCAGGCGATTTTCCGCGATCGGATCGCGCTCGAAAGCGCGCCCGCATCCATCATTACTATTTCCGATCGCGGCTTCATCAAGCGGTTCCGCTTTGGCGGCGCGGCTGGCCGCAATTATGCGCCGGCGCTCCGGCTAAGCGCTACTTGCGCTATGGGCGCGCGCCATTGTAGTTGACGGAGAGACGCCGCATTGGCGCGCGTTGACGATCGCTATCACGAGGTGAAACTGATGTCCGATTACACGATGACAATCGACGGCAAGTCGGTTAAGGGATCGAAGTCCGTCGGCGTGATTAATCCCGCCACCGGAAAAGTCTTCGCCCAGGTTCCCGATTGCACCAAAAGCGAGCTTGACCAAGCGATGGAGGCCGCGCAGCGCGCCTACCGCACCTGGAGCAAGGACATAAACGCGCGGCGCAAGCTGCTCGGCGAGGTTGCCGCCGCGCTGCAATCGCCGCCCGAGGGACTTGCGCGCACCCTCACGCAAGAGCAGGGCAAGCCGCTCGCCAAGGCTCAGCAGGAAATCATGGGCAGCTCGATTTGGGCGTCATACACGGCCAGCCTCGAGATTCCGAATGAGGTGATCCAGGACAACGCGGCCGGCAAAGTCGAGATTCGGCGCAAGCCGCTTGGCGTGGTCGCGGCGATTACGCCGTGGAACTATCCGCTGATGCTGGCGATGTGGAAGATCGCGCCGGCTCTCCTTGCCGGAAATACTATCGTGCTCAAGCCCTCGCCCTACACGCCGATCACCTCGCTGATGCTTGGCGAGATTCTGCGCGAGGTGCTGCCGCCCGGCGTGCTCAACGTCGTTTCCGGCGGAGACGAGGTCGGCGGTTGGATGACGAGCCATCCGGTGCCCCGCAAGATATCCTTCACCGGATCGGTTGCGACCGGCAAGAAAGTGGCCGCGGCAGCCGCGCCTGACTTGAAGCGGATCACGCTTGAACTGGGCGGCAACGACGCGGCGATCGTGCTCGCGGACGTGAATCCGGCGGAAGTGGCGCCCAAGATTTTCTGGGGCGCGTTCGAAAACAGCGGACAGATCTGCAGCGCGATCAAACGAGTGTATGTGCCGGAGGCGATGTACTCCTCGATGCTCGAGAAGCTTGGCGAGCTGGCGAAGAACGTCAAGGTCGGCAACGGCCTCGATGCCGCCACGGAACTTGGGCCGATCAATAACAAGATGCAATTCGAACGCGTGACCGAATTGGTCGAAGACGCGAAAAAGCACGGCGCGAAAATCGTCACCGGCGGTTCGCGCCAGGGCACGGAGGGTTACTTCTTCCAGCCGACCATCGTCGGAGGAATTTCAGACGGTGTGCGCCTGGTCGACGAAGAGCAGTTCGGACCCGCGCTTCCGATCATACCTTACAAGGACGTGGATGACGCCGTGCGCCGCGCGAACTCGACGACATACGGACTAAGCGGGTCCGTGTGGGGCAAAGATCCGGACCGCGCGGCCGAAGTCGCCGGCCAGCTCGAATGCGGATCGGCATGGGTCAACCAGCATCTGGCGATCGCGCCCAATCTGCCGTTCGGTGGAGCGAAGTGGTCGGGGATCGGCGTCGAGAACGGGACCTGGGGACTTCTCGGTTTCACCGAGATTCAGGTGGTGAACGTTGCGCGGAATTGATCGGCGGCGTTAAAAGACTCCGTGGGACACAAAAAAACGGGCGCGATCCGATGGATCGCGCCCGTTATGCTTTTCAGAGAGTCTCTTCTACGACCGGCGGCATCGTGGCGGGGTTATTTCGCCGTCGCGCGAAAGATTCCCGTGGCGCCCTTGTACGCATGCGCCCCTGATTGGTCGCCGAAACCGTAGTCTCCCGCCTGGGTTACCTTGAACTCGAAAACGGCTCCTTCTCCCGGGCCAGTCATCATGCTGGGCATGTTGTGAAACGCCTGAGCCGGATTTCCGTTTCGGTACACGGTGCTGAAGATTACGCCATTGACGTGAAAATCCGAGAAGGTGTTGGGACCGGCGTTGATGAAGAAGATTCGGACCAGTTCACCTACTTTGATTTGAATCGGATTTTCGAGATCGTAGTTGTTCACTTTGCCGTTGAAGACTACAAAGTCAGGCGCCGCGTCGAGCATCTTTTCGCTATCGCCGGCTATGAATCCCTGCGGGTTGGGACTGCCGTAAAACTCGCTCTGCACCATCGTGATCTCGTGGGCGTTGCCATTGGGCCATCCGCCCTTTGGATCGACGATCATCATCCCATACATGCCGTCGGCGATATGGGCAAGTACAGGAATCGCGCTGCAGTGGTAGACGAAGACGCCCGGCACTTCGGGTTCGAAAGAGTAGCTCAACTGCGGCACGCCAAGCTGACCGGTGAAATGCTGCGGCGCTATCTGGGCGGCGTAGACCTCAAGTCCATGCGCGCTGGCGGTATGATTTACAAGTTGTATGTTAACTTTGTCGCCGACCGTTGCGCGCATCAGCGGTCCCGGCACAGTCCCGGAATAGGTCCATGCCGCGTAGGTCATGCCGCTGCCGATATTGATGCGCTTGGCCTCGGCGGAAACCGGGAAAGTCCGAGTTTCGGCCATCGCAGGCGCGGGACGAGTTAAAGTAGCAAGCGCAACAAGTAAACCTCCCGCCACGAGAGCGGTCGATTTGCCAGTCAAAATTTTCGCCACCATCGTTTTGCCACTCCCGGCCTGTGCGGCTGATGTTGTATGGGCGGTATTAGCTGTGCTCAATTGACTAATCTCATTTTTTGCAGAAACCCCTGATATACGCCATGATCGCGTGAATCTGGTCATCGGTCAGCCCCGATGCCCACGGCGGCATGGTATCGGGCAATCCTACCGAAGCGCCACCGCCCTTGATTGCCTTGAACATGGTGTCGTCGGAGATCTTTTTCATCTCGGCGCAGTTGGCGAAGTCTTGCGGACGGTTCGCCAGAGTGGCCGCGTTCGGTCCGTCTCCGTGGCCCGTGAACCCGTGGCATCCGGCGCAGAAAATTTTGAATTGGAGCGCGGCTTCGCCTGTGTCCGCGGCGATCGCGCAGGTCGCTAATCCGCTCGCTAAAAAAATTGCGGCGATCACGGCAATTAACTTGGTCACTATAATCTCCAGGCCCTCGTCGTTTCGTAGGCTTGCTGCTTGGGGTTGATGCGCGCGGTTGGGCGTGTTTGCCGAGAATCGGGCATCAGCTCTGGCCGTAACCTGCGAATTTCCGCAATTCTCGGCGTTGCTATTGAATCGCTAGCTGCCGGTTTGGGCTTTCCGGCGAAGTTATCGAAGTCTTCGGGTTCCCCCCCCCGTTCAGTTTCTCGTCATTGCAAACGCGAGCGTCATAACCATCGAAACACAATTGTGAATCGTGCCGCTCAGACGATTAACTGCTATCATCGAGCGCCAAATCGCGCAATCGGCGAGCACCCCTAATTGCCCTCGGTTCTTATTGTCCTCGGTACCGTGCGAATTACTGGAATCGGACGCGGACTCCAGCGCCGTGGCGCCGCGGAAACGCCAGGGTCGACGCAGCGCGCGCCGCGCCGCGGCGAACCGTGGCGAGAAATCTCGCCGCTTCGATATCGCAACCGGCTGCGCAGAGACCTCCAAAGGGCGCACCGATCAGAGAAAATACGGTGCGCGCGAGTATTTCAATTAATACTTTAACTTAGGCGCGCAACTCGCTGTGCGCGTGGGAGCGTATCGATCATGGCCACATTAGTTCATGGCTGAACAGTTCAGCCTTATGCGGCCCCGAATTATGTGTAAAATTAAGGGTATGAAGACGGCGTCAAACCGATCCCGGGAACTTGACCATGACGCCTTCGTAACCCTTTTCCTGGCCGCCGAAGGGACGCAATACGGTGGCATCGGGGCGAGCTCCGGAATTGCGCTGGCGCCGCCGATTTGGCGCAAGCTTGAAGCCGGCGGCCGCGAGAGATTCGCCAGGCGCGGTCCGCGCAACGCCTCGAAGACTCGCACGCAAGAGGCGCTTTGCGGAATATTACGGAGGGAAAAATATCAAGCGCGGAAATTACCTGACGAAGCCGGCTGCGAAGCGAAGATCCTCATGGCCCGCAAGGAGAAATTCTCGCAGGCCGGCGCCCGGATCGCTGAAACGAACCCATCGGTTCCGTCGGCCGGCACGCGTGCGCGCGCGGTTTCAGCCGTCGGCCTCATTTGCGATAATCAAGCTTACGGCCGGGTGACGCCGCGGAGGTGAACCGTGATCGAGACGAGCGAATTTGGAAGCACCGGGCATCGCAGTACGCGCGTAATCTTCGGAGCCGCGGCTCTGGGCGCGATGAATCAGGCCCGCGCCGACGCCGTGCTGGAGACGCTCATCGAGTACGGAATCAACCATATCGACACCGCGGCGTCTTATGGCGAATCGGAACTGCGCATCGGCCCGTGGATGCGGGAGCATCGCGCGCGCTTTTTCCTTGCGAGCAAGACAGGCGACCGCACCTACGGCGCCGCTCGCGATAGCATCCATCGTTCGCTCGAACGCTTGCGGACCGACCGTATCGATCTGATCCAGATGCACAATCTGGTCGACGAAAAGGAGTGGGAGATCGCGCTGGGACCCGGCGGCGCGCTCGAAGCGATGGTCGAAGCGCGTTCGCAGGGGCTGGTGCGATTTATTGGCGTGACGGGGCACGGAACGCGGGTCGCCGCGATGCATCTGCGGAGCCTCGAGCGGTTCGCATTCGATTCGGTGCTGTTTCCGTACAACTACACGATGCTGGGAATCGCGCCGTATGCGGCCGACGTTGAAGCGCTTATCAAGCACTGCCGCGAGCGCGGCGTTGCGACGCAGACGATCAAGTCGGCCGCGCGGCGGCGATGGCGCGATTCCGGGCAGGAGCCGCAAGAGCGCAAATTCAGTTGGTATCAGCCGCTGCGGGAGCGCGACGCCATTCGGCGCGCGGTGCATTTTGTGCTGAGCCGTCCGGGGCTGTTTCTGAATAGCTCGAGCGACGCGACCATCCTTGGCGCGATCCTCGAAGCGGCGAGCGAACCAGCGGTCGCGCCGGATCGCGCCGCGATGGAAGCGGACGTGGCGCAGTATGCGATGGAGCCGCTGTTTATTCCCGGAGTGTCGGATACGATCTAATCGCCAGACGCGGCGGCGGATTGCGGCTACTTCACCCAACCTTTGTCGTACGGCGCGGCCATCCTGCCGATCGCACGCAGGTGCTGTATCTTCCACTGGCCGTTGATCTTCACGTAATCGTCTTCGTAGCGCGCGCCTAGCCACATGGGCCGGTTGCCCTTGCGCATCGTGAACGGTCCGAGAAAGTACCAGATGCCTGTGGCTCGATTTCCGTCAACTTCGATAATCGGATTCATGACGTTGTGCTGCGAAAAGCTGATTCGGTCGCGGAAGCCTTCGAAGAGC
>JAJZAG010000225.1 GCA_021799555.1 Deltaproteobacteria bacterium
GCGATCGCGGAAAGCGGCGAGACAGCGCGAGTTTCGTCGAACCAAATGTACTCGTCGAACTGCCTTGGCAGGCACGCCTGAAAATAGTGACTGGCTAGTTCGGAGTCGGGCCGATAGACGACGCCGATTGCACGTTCGAGTCGCGCGGCTTCTAGTTCATCGCGAACGTGCTGACGCGCGGGTTCTCTCAAATGCAACATGAACGCTTCGATGCCGCTGTCGTGGCAAAGCCGTTCATAGCTGGCTTCGTGCGCGGGACGGACCCGCTTGACTTCCATCGGCCCATCCCAGTCCGACGCCGCCGCGACAGTTCCATGGTCGGTTCCGAAGCCAAGCAGAAACGCAGCATCGGCGAAACGCGCATGCGATAACTGGCCGACATTATGCTCGCCTCGGGCGCCCATTTCGGTAGCCGCCGCGTCGCCCACGTGCGAGTTATGCTCCCAGACGATCCCCTTGCTTTCGGGACCGTGGAATTCCAGCAATTGTTCGAGCGTGTCGAACATATGCTGATCGCGCAGGTTCCATGATTCCGCCGAACCGTAATACATCACGCGGTAATAACGCTCTGCGGCGGAAACTAATCGGGCATTTTGCGCAGCATCGAAAAAGCGGTCGCCGTCGCGCTGCGAGTATTCGATTCTCCGATCTAGCATCCCACGCAGCATCGCAACGACGGCGGCTTCGCAATCACGATAGCGTCCGCCCAGCACCGCTCGCCCGTATATCGACGGATCATGTTCCCACGGGCTTAGGCACGCATAGCGTCGCCGCGCGATCGCCGCCATCGCCGGATCAACGCCGCCCAGGTATGTAATCACTGCATTGATCGAAGTAAACAGGCTATATAGATCCAGCCCATGGAAGCTGGCGCGCCGCTGTGGGTCGCGCAACTCGGCGTTCCATGCGCGAATCCATTCGACCATTTCCAGCACTTCATGGTTGCGCCACATCCACGTGGGAAACCGGGCGAACGCCTTCCATTGCTCCTGACGAACCGGCTCGTGACGCACATATTGATTAATCCGCGCGGCGTCCGGCCAATCGGCTTCGACCGCGACGAAATTAAAGCCGCGGCGGAGGATAAGTTCCTTCGTAATTCGGGCGCGCATGCGATAAAACTCGGATGTTCCGTGAGTGGCTTCCCCGAGCAGCACCACACGCGCATCGCCGATCCGGTCAAGCAGCGATCCGATGTCAGCGTGATCAATATCCGTAATAGGGACCGCGGTTTCGCGAATCAATCGGGCGATCGCCGCTGGGCGGCTGCCGTGGTTTGGCCGAGGTCTGATTGTAGCAGCGCCCCCTTCCCAGCCTTCGGCTCCGATTAACGGGACGAATTGAACCTGGCCGAGATCCTCGTCTTCGAAGTGATCATTCGCGGTGCGTGTCACCCGAACTAAACGCTGCAGTCGCTCGGTGTCGCCCACTGGGATGATGAGGCGGCCACCAACGGCGAGCTGTTCCAGCAACGGCTTGGGCACATACGGACCACCGGCAGTCACCACGATAACGTCATACGGCCCATGCTCGGGCCAGCCTAGGGTTCCGTCACCTGTTAGAACCTGGATTTTCGTATAGCCCAAGCTGGTAAACCGCCGCCTGGCGAGATTCGCCAGTTCTTCGTGCCGCTCGACGGAATATACTTCGTCCACGACCTGCGAGAGCACCGCGGCCGCGTATCCGGAACCGGTTCCTATCTCCAGCGCGCGGTCGGTGCGGCGCGGCTCGACGCTCTCGATCATCAGCGCCACGATATAGGGCTGTGAAATCGTCTGCCCGCTTTCGATCGGCAAAGGAGTGTCCTGATAGGCGAACTCACGGAGATTTTCCGGGATGAAGGCTTCCCGAGGGACGCGCCGCATGGCCTCGAGCAAGGCTGCGTTGCGCACTCCGCGCGCCTCGATCTGATCGCGAACCATCCGCATACGCTCGAGGGATAGATCAATCATGAGCGCGCTTCCTTCATACGTCATCCGGCGATTGCGGCATTCCGCGCCGATTTAACCTCGCCATCAAGTGCTGCAGCGCGGCGCCGCTAGTGTTATCGCATCCGCCTCGCAGTCGCGGCTCTGTCAGTGGCCGCTGACGATTGCGGTTGGTAATGAACCATCTTTTTGTAGATAGCCATCACAATTCGATAAAACTGAGCCCCTTTTGCTTCGGGGTATTGCTCGTGAGCACGGGCCTTGGCGCGCTCCCACGCGATCTCTTCTTCTGGTGTGTGAACGACGTTGACCGGCATTTCGGACACCTCAAAAGCCTTCAAGCGATACCCGTGCCACAAAGTTTGCATTCGCGATTGCTGAGGGTTTTGGCTCAGACGAGCCGAATGTGTGATTTCTCGGGTATTCGGCTCGATTCGCGTTAGTCGGGCGAATCTGTTTGCGCTTCTCGTATGAGCCGATCGGCAACAGTCAATCCGTGGTTGACGCCGTTGGCTACATCGCGACGCTCAGGTCCGTTGACAATTATTGAGCTGCATATGGCGCGGTGTTTGCTGATTACTTCAGAAGCGTGCGAAAGATCGTTCGCGGCGGAGTCGAACGAAAAGCGCATGATTCGCTTTGCCCCGTTAACCCGCTGAATCTTCAGTTGGCAGACCGATCCGAGGACCGAGAAAACACTCCGCGAATTAGGGAACTGTCACGAACATCGAGCTGTGCACCGTCCCGGAGGAAATGGAGAACGCGCCGCAACGCAGCTATCGAAGCACCGCTCCCGAGGAGGACTTGGAAGTCCGCCTGAGCGAACTCAAGGTATCATGGGCAACATCCTCTGCGGCGTCCAAAGCCGGCTCTTCGCGAAACAAACGCTTGACCCCGCACGGTAATTTCGTGCCAAAAAAGGCGCATGAATTGGTACCCGGATTAACAACCCGGAGGTAACGAAAATGACAGTACTCGAGAAATGGAATCCCGCGGCCGAACTGGACCGAATACGCCACGAATTTGACGAGCTCTTCGATGAATTCGGACTGCATCGGCGCAGCGCCTTTCGTGATTGGCAGACCTCCATGATGCGGCCGGCGGTCGAGTCCTTTATCGAAGACGGCCAGTTCACGGTGCGCGTAGAACTGCCAGGCATCGATGCGAAGGCGGTGGATATCAAGGTCGCCGGCGGAATCCTGACAATCAAAGGCTCGCGCGAGGAGAAACAGGAAGTCAACAAACGCGACTTCTTCCGCCGCGAGTTCCGGTACGGTTCATTCGAGCGCTCAATCCCCTTGCCAGAGGGAATGAAGTCCGAAGATTTGAAAGCCACCTATCGCGACGGCATCTTGCAGCTTACCGCGCCGATGCCGAAGGAGGCGGTCCCAAAGGAAGTCAAAGTACAAATCGAACACGAGGCGCCAAAGAAGGCCGAAATTGAAAAGAAGGGCGCCTGAGGCCGACAAACGATCCGCCGCGTGCGCGTGCGTATCCATTGCGCGGCGGATGAACGCCAGTACTCGAAGGAGCCGTTACCAATGAAAACGATCGGGCAAAGCGCACGCGTCATACTGGACTGCGCAATTCTATTGATTGCCGTTTCGGCAATCGCGATCGCCCAACCGACCCAGCAAGGTGCGCCGGAAGCACCAGCGCAACCTTCGATGCGGATGCGAGGCGGCCAAATGATGGGCGGCGGTCCAATGATGAGCGGTGGTATGGGCATGGGCCCACCCAGGGCGATGCGCGGCTCAGCGATGGGCGGGATGGGTATGTGCGGGAACGGCATGGGAATGGGCGGAATGGGCATGATGCAAATGATGAGATCAGATCCCAAGACCATGGGCCGAATGATGGAGCTCCGGGGTCAGATGATGGAACTGCGCAGCCAAATGTTCCACATAATGGGCGATGCGATGATCCGGCGCGGCAAGGAACTGCAAAAGAGCAAGTAGTCATGCGAATCGCCAACGCGATCCAACTCGCAAGGTTCGCCTGAGATGGGCCGCTGCATAGCCATAGAAAGCGCGCGAGCGCGCCGCGGCCCGCGGCGCGCAGCGCCACACGGAACTCTCGCCGCAAAGGTCTCGGCGAGAGTTCCTCGAGACGGCTGGCGCCGACAATATCGTGACTCAATCCTCTGGTCTCTTACCGCGTGGCTACGGAGAGGAGTTGTCGGTGAGCTCGCGGTAATTATCGATCCACTTGGGCCATCGCCGAAAAGCTATCCTCGCGATGGACAATGAGGATGTAGCAAAAGTTCTCGACGAAATCGCCGACATGCTGGACGTGGCGGGCGACAACGTCTTTCGCGTTCGCGCTTACCGGAACGCCGCACAGTCGATTCGCGATCAGGCAGTACCAGTTGCCGATTTAACTCAGGAACAGATCGATGCAATTCCCGGCATCGGAGCCGATCTTGCGGTAAAGATCAGGACGATCGTTGAAACCGGCGATCATCCGATGCGACGCGAATTGGAAGCGAAGTTCCCGCCACAGCTACTCGAACTGAGAAAAATTCCGGGCCTCGGACCGAAACGGTTGAAGCTCTTGATCGACCGCTTGAACATCCGCAGCCGCGAGGATCTGGAAAAGGCGGTCAACTCCGCACGGCTCAGCGAAATCACTGGCCTGGGACCGAAGCTCGAACAACGAATCCGGGAATCGTTGCAACATCGTGAGGCTGGCGCCGGCGATCGAATACGCTACGCAGACGCAGCGCGAATCGCCGCACAACTCACCGCGTATATGCGAAAATGCGCCGCAATTGGAAATCTCGAGGTCGCGGGTAGTTTTCGGCGCAGGCGCGAGACTGTCGGCGACCTTGATATAGTCATCTCGGCCGTCGATTCCGCGGCTGTAATGAAGCACTTCGTCGCCTATAACGGTGTCAGCCAGGTTGCGGAGTCGGGGGAAACCAAGGCCAGCGTTTTGCTTAAAGACCGGCTGCAAGTGGACTTGCGCGCGGTGCCCCCAAAAAGTTTCGGCGCCGCGCTTATGTACTTCACGGGATCGAAGGCGCACAACCTCCACCTGCGGCGCATCGCCCAAGGTCGCGGACTCCTGCTCAATGAGTATGGTCTGTTTCGCGGAAGCTCCGCGATCGCGGGCCGGTCCGAAGAGGAAATCTATCGAGCCTTGAAACTTTCCCTTATACCTCCGGAGTTGCGCGAAGACCGGGGCGAAATCGAAGCATCAGCCGCCGGCAAACTTCCCAAACTGATCGAGCGCAAGAACCTGCGCGGCGATCTTCACACCCATTCGCTGTACACAGATGGGCGCGCGTCAATCGAAGAAATGGCGCGTCAAGCCCGCGACAACGGCCTCGAGTACATCGCAATCACGGACCATTCGCGCCGCCTTGCGATGGCGCGCGGCCTCGATCCCGACCGCCTGCGCGAGCAGCGCCGGGAGATCGATCGGATCAGAAAGCGATTGTCCGGCATCACTCTGCTTCAGGGTATAGAGGTCGATATTCTCGACGATGGAAACCTCGACTTGCCCGCCGATTCGCTCGGCGAGCTCGACTGGGTAGTCGCGTCGGTACACTACAATCTTGAACAAAGCTCGGCGGAAATGACGCGCCGGATCGTCAAGGCGATCCGCAATCCGAATGTCGACGTGATTGGCCATCCAAGCGACCGCTTGCTCGGGCGTAGGGAACCTATAAAGTTCGATTTTGGCGAAATCCTCAACGTTGCGCGAGAAGAAGGCTGTGCTCTCGAAGTGAACTCACAACCCGAACGCTTAGACCTGACCGACACCGCATGCATCGCCGCCAAACGAGCGGGCGTTAAAGTAGTCATATCGAGCGACGCTCACTCGACTCGAGATCTGGATTTGCTCGAGTATGGAATCAATCAGGCGCGACGCGGATGGATCGAAAAGGATGACGTACTCAACACCCGGCCGCTGAAGAATCTCCGACCCCGTCGCTAAGGCTGCATCGCACTTCAGGAACCGGATTATTGATGGATCGCGAGGACGCTGAAGTCGTTCTGCGTCAGCATATCGGCAACCCGGTGCGCATCCTCGGCACGCACGCGAACATAGATAACTTTGTCCGCTCCCTCGCCTTCGTAACTTCCCATCCCGAGCAGCTCGCCGCTTAGCTGGCCAACAAGGCTCGCGATCACCGCGAGGTCGAAGCTGCTTCCGCTGAACGCCAGATCTACTCGAGAAACTCCCTCTTCGACTGCGCCAAGAACTTCCGCGAAGGCCCGCAGCAGGTCGATTGCAGTAATCATTCCGACGACTTTATTGTCTTCGATTACCGGAAAACCGCCGACCTTGTGTTTGACCATCAGATGCGCA
>JAJZAG010000226.1 GCA_021799555.1 Deltaproteobacteria bacterium
GTACTGGCACGGCGAGATGCGCCGCGCGACGCGTGAGGGCGCTGCATATTTTCGTCCGCGCAAGTGGAGTCTCGGCCCGGGCGCAGGCGATCGAATCCAGGTCGAATTTCTCTCCGCGAATCCCACCGGCCCGCTCACCGTCGGCCACGGTCGCAACGCCGTGTTGGGCGATACGATCGCGCGGCTCTTCGACGCGGCGGGTTTCGCCGTAACGCGCGAATATTATTTCAATGACGGCGGGCGCCAGATGAAGCTGCTGGGCGAGTCGGTGCGCGTTCGCTACCTGCAAGAACTTGGAATCGACGCAACGCTTCCCGAAGACGGTTATCAGGGCGAGTATATTCGCGATATCGCCAAGGAGTTGCGCGCGCGCCACGCTGACCATCTGCACGAAAATCGCGACCGTGAATTCTTTCGCGCCGCTGCCGTCGATGCGATCTTCGCCGACATCCGGCGTACCTGCGAGCGGCTGGGAATCCGCTTTGACGTGTATGCGAACGAGCTTGATCTGATGAAGGCAGGCTTGGTCGATAAGGTCCTCGCGGACCTACGCGCGCGCGGGCTGCTCGCCGAGCGTGACGGCGCCATATGGCTGCGCGGCGAGCCGATTGGCCTGCCCAAGGACGAAGTGCTGGTGCGCTCGGGTCCAGAGCGCGAGCCGACCTATCGCACGCCCGATATCGCCTACCATATACAGAAGCTCGAACGCGGGTTCGATTTGATCATCGATATATTCGGCGCTGACCATATCGCCGAGCATCAGCAGGTGCTTGCCGCCGTCAAAGCGCTTGGCTACGACACCGCGCCGATTCGCGCGATCATCTACCAGTTTGTGACACTGACGCGCGGCGGGGAAAAGATCAAAATGTCCACCCGCAGGGCAACCTACGTCACGCTCGACGAACTGATCGACGAAGTCGGCGCCGACGTGGTGCGCTTTTTCTTTCTGTTCCGCAAATCCGACAGCCATCTCGATTTCGATCTCGATCTTGCCAAACGCCAGGCGCCGGAGAATCCCGTATTCTATGTTCAATACGCGCACGCGCGCCTTGCCAGCGTCTTTCGCGAGGGCGAAAAGGCGGGAATTACAGTTCCGCAGGATACCGCCGCGATCGATCTCGGCCTGCTCTCCTCCGAGGAACTCGAGCTCGCCAAGCGCGCCGTCGCGTTGCCGGAGGTGATGACCGGCGCGGCCGAGGCGCTTGAGCCGCATCGCATACCATTCTTTCTCCTCGATCTCGCGGGCGAGTTCCATCGCTATTACAACAAGCCCGCCAATCGTATAATCAGTCCCAATCGCGAGCTCAGCCTCGCCCGGCTTTACTTGGCCGGATTGCTGAGGACCGCGCTTGCGGCGGGGTTGGGGATTCTTGGCGTGAGCGCACCGGAGCGGATGTGAGGCGGGGATGCGATTCGAAATCAGGGCGGGCGGCGCATTTCTAATCCTGATCGGACTGCTCGGGCTGTCAGCGGCGGTATTCGCGCTCGGGCTTGTCGCGGGCTATGAGATGGCGCGCCAGAACACGCCAGACACCTCCCAACTCGCATCGACGTTTCCCGCGCCGAGTCCACCCGCGCTCGCACCGTCGCCCTCGGCGTCCGCAGCCCGGTCGGTAATATTCCCGTCCGCCGCAGCAAGTGTCGCCACGATTGCGCCACCCGTGCATCCGAAGCCTCCGGTGCCCGCCGCGATGACGAGCGCTACCGCCGCGCGGGCTCCCGCCGCCAGTCCGCACACGGTTGCCAACGCCGCTCCATCGCCGGCCATCCGGCGGCGTCCGTACAATATTCAAATCGACGCGGTGATGGATCGCGCCGGCGCTGACGACATGGTGCGCCGCCTGCGCGCGCTCGGATTTCCTTCCACCGAAAGCACTACCGTTCTTAACGGGCAGACTTGGTACCGGGTGAGCGTCGGTCCCTACGCCACTGAAGACGACGCGCGTGCCGCGCAGGAAAAACTACGCCAGCAATATCGCGCGACATATCGCGGAAATTGAATGCGCGCGTCGGTTCGCGGTATCGTGCAGCGCGATTGACTTGTCGCGTTTCTGCGTGGATACTCATTACTAATGAATTGCCGCAGGATCAGCGTGGGGTGGATGACTTGGCGTTGGCACGCTGACGCATCAGCCTGCGCGCCGGTTTTGTAGCAGATCGGGCAAAACCAGAATTCAAAAGGCCGCGGGCGAAATCCCGGCGGCCTTTTTTATTTTCACCAGCGCGGCGCAATACCCGCGTAGGACGACCCAGTGCGGGAGAAAAGCATGATGCTTCAACCGACCGAGCGCGAATTCGAAGAACTCAGAGATCAGGGCTACAACCTGATCCCGGTCGCGCGCGAAATCGCCGCCGACCTCGAAACTCCCGTCTCCGCGTTTCTCAAGATTGAGCGCGGAGACTATTCCTTTCTACTCGAGAGCGTGCGCGGCGGCGAAAAGTGGGGACGCTATACTTTTCTCGGCTCCGAACCCGCGATGGTTATCCGGGCCCGCGCGGGCCGCATGGACATCGTCCGCCCGGGCCGCGGCGTCGAGGTACGGTCGATTACCAACTCCTTCGACGAGCTACGCCGCGAGGTCAAACGATATCGCGCCCCCGAGCTGCCTGGAAATCCACGCTTCTTCGGCGGTGCGGTCGGGTTCCTCGCCTACGATATCGTCCGATGCTTCGAAAACATTCCGGAAACCGTCAAGGACGATCTTGGCGCACCCGACGTATACATGATGTTCACCGACACGATGCTGATGTTCGACAACGTGAGGCAGACGCTTCGGATCATCGCCAATGTCCCGATCGACGAGTTCCCGTCGATTCGTTCTGCCTATCAGAGCGCGCAAGTCAAAATCGATGACATTATCCAACGCCTGAAGTCTCCCGTAATGCCGCCGCGTTTCGAAGGCGCCGCGCCCGCCGCCACCGACGCGACGATTACGTCTAACCTGACGCGCGAGGGGTACATGGCGATGGTTTCGGCGGCCAAGGAGTACATCGCGGCCGGCGACATCATCCAAGTCGTTCCCTCGCAGCGCTTCGAAGCACCCCTGACTGCGCATCCGTTCAACATCTACCGCAGCCTGCGCACCATCAATCCATCTCCGTATATGTTTTACCTACGGCTCGGCGAACATACCCTCGTGGGCGCGTCGCCTGAGGTGATGGTCCGCGTTGAGGGGCGCGACGTTACGTTGCGTCCGATCGCGGGAACCCGCCCGCGTGGCAAGACCGACGCCGAAGACCGCGCGATGGAGGCCGAGCTGCTCGCCGATCCGAAAGAACGCGCAGAGCACGTGATGCTGGTCGATCTCGGACGCAACGATGTAGGCAGAGTTTCCGAAATCGGCTCGGTCAATGTCACCGAGTACATGACCGTCGAGCGCTACTCGCACGTGATGCATATCGTCTCGAACGTGGTCGGAAAATTGCGCGAAGATTGCGACGCTTTCGACGCGTTCCGCGCGACCTTTCCGCAAGGCACCGTTTCGGGAGCGCCGAAAATCCGCGCGATGCAGATAATCGACGAGCTTGAAAACACCCGCCGCGGCGTCTATGCGGGCGCAGTTGGGTATTTTAGCTACACCGGCAACGCCGACACCGCGATCGCGCTGCGCACTCTGCTAATCAAGAACAACCGGGTCTACATTCAGGCCGGCGGCGGCGTCGTCGCCGATTCGGATCCCGCTTCCGAGTTCGAGGAGTCGGTAAACAAGGCGCGCGCGATGGTCCGCGCCCTGCAGGCCGCGCGCGAGTTTGAATCTAATCCGGACACCAGGTAAATCGCGATGCAAGAGCGAAAAAGAAATCTTCTGGTAATCGATAACTACGATTCGTTCACCTATAACCTCGTCCAGTATTTTGGCGAACTCGGCTCCGATGTGACGGTGAAGCGCAATGACGCAATCGACATTGCCGCCCTGCGCACGATGCGTCCTGACGCGATCGTGATCTCACCTGGCCCATGCACGCCCAACGAAGCCGGCGTGTCGCTCGCTATCTTACGCGAGATGGGGGGCGAAATCCCGATACTGGGCGTGTGCCTCGGCATGCAATGTATCGGTCATGGCTTCGGCGGCAAAGTTGTGCGCGCCGCGCGCCTGATGCACGGCAAGACCTCACCGATACTCCATGACGGCCGCACGATCTTTGCGGGGCTGCCGCAGGCGTTTGATGCGATGCGCTATCATTCGCTCGTGGTTGATGCCGGCTCGATCCCCGATTGCCTCGAAGTCAGCGCCCGCACCGCCGAGAACGAGGTGATGGGCCTGCGCCACAAGCGCCTGCGCGTCGAGGGCGTGCAATTCCATCCCGAGTCGATAGGCACGCCGGAAGGGAAGCATCTGCTAAGTAATTTTCTGGAGAGCCTCGGCCAATGACCGATTTGCGCGACGCGTTCAATGCTGTGCTGGCGCGCCGCTCGCTCGACGCCGATGCCGCCGAGCGCGTGTTTGCCCAAATCCTCGAGGGCGGTGACGCCGCCCCCGACGCCCTGGTCGCGGGTTTCCTCGTCGCGCTCAAGCTCAAGAACGAGTCAGCATGCGAGCTTGCCGGAGCGGCGCGTGCGATGCGCTCGCGAGCGCGCGCGCTCGAACTCGGCGATGAAATAATCGACGTGGTCGGCACAGGCGGCGACGGCGCCGGATCGTTCAATATCTCGACGGGGGCTGCGCTCGTCGCCGCGGCGGCCGGAGTCAAAGTCGCCAAGCACGGCAATCGCGCGATTACCGGAACCGTGGGCGCCGCCGACGTGCTCGAATATCTGGGCGTCGATATCGATCCCGGTCCCGATACGCTCGCGCGATGTGTTCGCGATGCCGGAATCTGCTTTGTCCTCGCGACCGCGTATCATCCCGTGATGGCGCGGCTTGCACCGCTGCGCCGAGCATTGGGCACGCGCACGATCTTCAATCTGCTCGGCCCGCTTGTGAATCCCGCGCGGCCGCGCCGGATGCTGATCGGCGTGGGAGATCGAAAGCTTTTGCGTCCGATGGCTGAGGCGATCGCCGCGCTCGGTGCGACGCACGCGATCGTCGTGTCGGGCCGCGACGGGATGGACGAAATATCGCTTGCGGCGCCGACGCTCGTCGTCGAGGTGCGCGAGGACAGCCCGATCGTCGAATACGAGATTGCTCCCGAAGATTTCGCAATCGCGCGCGCAAGCCGCGAGGCTCTTTGCGCGATTGACGCCGCCGCTTCGGCGCGAATGCTCCTCGGCGCCGTTTCGGGCGCTGCGGGTCATGCCGCTGACGTTCTCGCGCTCAACGCCGGCGCCGCGATCCGCGTGTCGGGACTCGCCGAGTCGATCTCGGCGGGCGTGGCGCTTGCGCGCGAGGCGATCGAGTCGGGCCGCGCGCTTGCTACCATCAACAAAATGATCCGAGCCAGCGGAGGAGTGCCGCGAGAGACTCTGTCATGAGTTCGATACTCGAAAAAATATTCGCAGCGAAGCGCGAAGAACTGGCCGAAGTCCGCGCCCGCGTTCCGCTCGATACCGTGCGCTCCGCCGCGGCAAGCGCTCCTGCGGCGCGCGATTTTATTGCAGCTCTGCGCGCTAAGCGCCCGGCGATCATCGCCGAGATCAAACGCGCCTCGCCGAGCAAGGGCGACATTCTTCCCGATCTCGACCCCGCCGAACTCGCGCGCATATACTCAGCCGGTGGCGCCGCCTGTATCTCCGTGCTCACCGACGTTCACTTCAAAGGCACGCTGCTCGATTTACGCGTGGTTCGCGCCGCCGCTGATCTTCCGATTCTGCGCAAAGATTTCATTTTCGATCCCTACCAGGTGTACGAATCGCGCGCCGCGGGCGCTGACTGTATTCTGCTGATCGCCGCGATGCTTCCCGAGGCGAAGCTGCGCGACCTTCACGTGCTTGCAACTACGCTCAGGTTGGCTGCCCTTGTCGAAGTTCACGACCCGCGCGAGTTCGAAGAGGCCGCCCGCGCCGGAGCAGAACTGATAGGGATCAACAATCGCGATCTTCATACCTTTGTCACCGATCTCGCCGTTACCGAGCGCCTGCTCGAAGGTTATCGCGGTGACGCGCTTATCGTCTCGGAGAGCGGGATCGAGACCGCAGCCGATATCCGTCGACTTGACGCTGCCGGCGCCGGCGCATTTCTAATTGGCGAAAATCTCCTTCGCGGCGGCAATCCGCGCGCGCGTCTCGCTGAACTAACGGGTGTTTTCGCTGGCGGGAGCGAATCGCGATGAAGCCGCGCGTA
>JAJZAG010000227.1 GCA_021799555.1 Deltaproteobacteria bacterium
CGCCGCGGCGATGGCCGCTGAAAACGCGCATCCCGTCCCGTGCGCTCCCGCGCCCGCGACGCGGGGCGCGGCGAGCTCGATAAAACGACGCCCGTCGTAAAACAGATCGATCGATTGATCGCGTTCGCCGCGATGCCCTCCCTTGATCACGACCGCCCGCGCGCCCATCGCGGCGATCTCGCGCGCCGCCTCGCGAATCGCGGCGGCGCTGTCGATCCGCAGACGGGTCAGCGCCTCGGCCTCGGCGATATTCGGCGTGATCACGCGCGCAAGCCGGACGAGATAGCGCCGAATCGCACGCTCGCCCGCGCGATCGAGCAGCCGCGCTCCAGCGCTCGAGACCATCACCGGATCGACGACCGGCGCGGGCAGGCGTAAAGCGCCGATCGTATGCGCGACGGCGCGGACGACGGCGGCGTTTGCAAGCGCGCCGGTCTTGAGCGCGTTGGGCATCTTTTCCGCCGCGACCGCCTCGATCTGCGCCGAAACCATCGCGGGCGTGACAGCCTCGACGCGTCCGACCGACGAACTGTTCTGCGCAATCACGGCGGTCAGAGCCGAATATCCATACACGCCGAGCGCCGCGAAGACCTTGAGATCCGCCTGAACGCCAGCGCCGCCGCCAGGATCGCTGCCCGCAATCGTGAGCGCGACGCGCCGTCGTGTGCGCGTCGCAGCGGAAGAAAGTTTCACCGATGAACGGGGATTGCTCACGCGCACTCGAGCGCCCGGAAGTAAATCGCAAACTGCTCAAGCATAGCAGATCGCCGCACGCGGCGCGCGGGGCGGGGTGGATTGCCTCCCGCGCGAGGCACAGAGTATTTTGCCCGTCAGATCGCTCGTTGGGCGATCGCTATGCAGAACAAGTCGCAAACCGAATTTCTGGGCCTGCCGTTTCAGGAAAAACTCGAATTCCTGTACGGTCTCCCAGCGCGCACCAAGCGCGACCTTATCCTGTCCGCGCCCGAGGCCGAGCGCCTCGTTCAATCGTTCTCGCCCGAAACGCTCTACTACACGCTCAAGGAAATCGGCTCCGCCGACGCGGGCGACCTTCTGAGCCTCGCGCTTCCCGAGCAGGTGCAATCGCTCTTCGACCTCGATTGCTGGAACAAGGACCGGCCGAATTTCGCGCGGATGCGCGAATGGATCGAGGCGCTGTCCGAAGCCGGCCGCCGGCGGTTAGCCGACGGCCTGATGCAGCTCGATATGGAGATGGTCGCGCTGCTCCTGCGCGGCTACGTGAAGGTGCATCGCCTCGACGACCCCAACGCGGCCGAAGATCCGCCGTTTAATCGCTACGTCCAGTTCGACGAGCACTATTTGATCGAGTTCATCCGCAACGACGCGATTTCGCAGCACATCTCCGACTTTATAGAGGAAGCGTTCGAGCGCGACTACAATTACTTCGCCGGAGTGATGGAAGAAATCTATTGGGGCGTCGAGGCGGAACTCGAAGAGGAAGCCTATCAATTCCGCAGCGCGCGCCTTTCGGACCGCGGCTTTCCGGATTATTTCGAGGCGCAGGACGTTTTCGCCTATATCAATCCGCGCGAGTTCCTCAAGATTCGCGAACAATACGAGAAGCCAACTCGCGCCGACATGCTCGACGATCGCGAGTTGTTGCCGCCGGAGATGGCGCCCGCACTCGCCGGCGCCGACGCTTCCCTGTTCAACATCGCTCTGACGGCGGGATTCGCCGCGCATAGCAAACGGCAGGTGAGGGCGGAGATGGCGATGGTGTCGAATCAGGTGCTGATGGCGCGCGCGGTCGATTTCGGCGATCTCGAAGCGGTCCGCGTCGCCGTCGAGATGACGCATAACTATCTGAATCTCGGACTCGAGAATCTGGCCGGCGGCGATTTGGACGCTGCGGTCGAGCATCTGCGCGACACGCATCTTAAGTTAATCTTCCGCTTGGGAGTCAGCCTGACGATCGACCTGCGAAAACGCGCCGAGGAGACGCTTGCGCGGCTTGGCTTCGCGCCCGGCAGAACGATTGACATCGCCTTCCTCGATTCGCCTTACCGCGAGGCGCTCGCCGGTTTCCTTGCGCGGCAGCCGCGCTTCTTCGCGGGACTGGACGGGAAGGGCGGAGTCGAGATGCGGGATTTTCGCACGATGCGCGATCTGCATCTGGGCTACGCAACCCTCGAGCAGATCGATGCGGCGCGGACGCTGTTGCGCGCGCTATTCGAGATCGATATCGCGAGGCCGGGCTTCCGCGCCTCGGTCGCCGCGCGTGAAATTCGCCTGAGCCAGATTGTGCTGACTGCGTTCGCGCGGGCCGCGATGGGCGATACGCTCGCGCCCGAGCCGATCGAGGCGTCGCGCCTGACAGCGATGCGCGACGCGGTGATGAGCTATCGCGCGGGAGCCGGCAAGCTCGGCGACGAGCTGCGCGCGATAGTCGAACAGACGGTGGCCGAACGGCTTGGCGATGCCGATCGCGCGGCGGGCGCGGAATTCCTCAACTCATGCCTGAACCTGCTCGAAGAGGAATTCGCGGCGCTTGGCGCCGAACGCGAAATCGACCCCCGTTTCATCCGCAGCGTTCTGATCAAGCGCGGCTAAGCGCTCGCGCGGGTCCAAGTCGCGGCGCGCGGCGCCGGCGTTTGAGGAAGTTCAATTAATAGTTTAACTATGGCGCGGATCCCCTTGTGTGCGTGGGGCCGCAGCGATCATAGCCACGATAGTTCAGGGCTGAACTGTTCAGCCTTATTTTTTCGCGAATTTTGCGCATAATGGAGGTGATGAAGACGCACGAAAAAAGCGGCCGAAGAGCGGGAGTCAGGATCGCCGCGCCTGCTCGTTCGCGGGCGCGCGGCCGCGCAAGCGGGCGCGCGGGAATCGATTGCGCGGGCGCTCGACGGCGGGAGCGCGGCGCGAAAATCGGCGCGCGAATTACCGCGTCGAAGCCAGATTCCACCGGAAATTCTCCCCGCGCGGCGCGGGAAATTCCGCCGATGCCGCCGGAAATTTTCTCAAACGAACCCATCGCGAAGCTCCTCGCCGCCACGCCATCGCGTCGCACCGGCAGGCGCGGCGCGGCGGTTTTTCCCGGCCGGCTCACCGTGCTAAGTAACTGTCTCCCGGACGCGGCAACTTGCGCGCAGGTCCGCTTCGAGGTTCAGGGATGCTGTTCGTGATAATTGGCCATGACGGCCCCGATGGCGCGGCGCTCAGGCCCAAGCTGCGGCCGGCCCATCTCGACAACCTGCGCCCGCTCGCGCAGGCGGGCAAGGTGCGTATCGCCGGACCGTTCACCGACGGCAGCGGCAGCCTGATCGTCGTCGATATGGAGAGCGAGGCGCAGGCGCGTGCGTTCGCGAACCGCGATCCTTACGTGACCGGCGGAGTGTTCGCGCGTGTAGAGGTCAAGCCGTTCAAGCAGGTGTTCCCCGAGTAGTTGATAACCGCAATATCCCGAGTGGAGTGTCGATGGCAGGCGCATTATCAGATTTGAAGATTATCGAAGTGGGGGAGTTGGTCTCGGCTCCATACTGCTCGAAGATGCTGGCGGACATGGGCGCCGAGGTGATCAAGATCGAGCGTCCGGGCGCCGGCGATCGCGCGCGCACGCGCGGTCCCTACCCCAAAGACGAGCCGCATCCCGAGAAGAGCGGCCTCTTCCTCTATCTCAACACCAACAAGAAGGGCGTCACGCTCGATATCGCGAAGCCCGAGGGCATGGCGATCCTCGAGACGCTCGCTAAGGACGCCGACGTGCTGATTCACAACGTCACGCCGCCGGAGATGGATCGTGTCGGGATCACGTGGGATCGCATGCGGCGCGTCAATCCGAATCTGGTGATGACCTCGATCGCGCCGTTCGGTCTCTCAGGTCCGTACCGGAATTATCGCGCCGAGGATCTGACGGTTTGGGCGGCCGGCGGCGTCTGCGTGCTCAACGGCGGCGGACCGGCGCACGCCGACCTTCCTCCGCTGAAGACCTTCGGACAGCAGGCCGGATACCAAGGCGGGGTGCACGCGGCCGCGGCCACGATGGGCGCGGTGTTTGCGCGGCTGCGCGGCGAGAGCGGACAGCACGTCGAAGTCTCGGTGCAGGAGTCGATCGCGTCGATTCTCGAGATGACCTTCGAATACTGGCCGTACATGAAAATGATCGCGACCCGCCTGGGGCAGAAGCCGCTGCAGCCGGTCGAGACGATGCAGTGCAAGGACGGATACATCTATCTGTGCTGCATCGAGGAACATCAATGGCGCGGCTTCGTCGAAATCATGGGCAATCCCGAATGGGCGAACGAGGAGATCTTTGGCGATCGGCTCAAGCGAGCGCTCAACTGGGACGCGCTTAAAGTGTTCCTTGAAGAATGGGTGAGCCAGCAGACCGTGCTCGATCTCTACCGCAAGGCGCAGGCCAAGCGCGTGCCGTTCGCACCGGTCTCGACGATGGGCGATCTGCTGAGCAACGAACATCTGCGCGCGCGCGGTTTCTTCGTTGAAATCGCGCAACCCGTCGCGGGCACGCACAAGTATCCCGGCGCGCCGCTCAAATATCATCGCACGCCCTGGGAAATTCGCACCCCAGCGCCCACGCTCGGGCAGCATAACGAGGAAATCTTCGGGCGCCGGCTCGGGCTTAGCGCGGGCAAACTCGGCGAACTCAAATCCAAAGGTGTGATCTAACGATGGCCAAGCCGCCGCTTTCAGGAATCAAGGTCTGCGACTTCACCTGGGTATGGGCAGGTCCATACTGCACCTTGCAACTCGCGCACCTGGGCGCCGACGTCGTGCGAATCGAAACCAAGACGCGGCCGTGCGTAACGCGGATGCTGCCGCCGTGGCCGAACGGCGTCTTCGACGGGCTCAACAAGTCGGGCTACTTCAACCAGTACAACCAGGGCAAGAAATCCCTGTCGCTGAATTTCAAGCATCCCGAGGCGAACGAAGTCGCCTGGCGGTTGATAAAGCAATCCGACGTCGTGATCAACAACTTCGCCGCCGGCGTGATCGACAAGATGGGCTTCGGCTACGAAGCGATCAAAAAGGTCCGCCCCGATATCGTGATGATCTCGCTGTCGGGTTACGGCGACACCGGCCCGTATCGCGAGTACGTCGCGTATGGTCCCGCGCAGGTTCCGCTTTCCGGGCTCTCCTCGCTGACCGGTTACAAGGGATTTCCTCCGATGCACGCGGGGTTCAGCTACGCCGATCCCAACGCGGGCGTGCACGGCGCATTCGCGATTCTGACCGCGCTCTACCATCGCCACAAAACCGGCGAGGGCCAGTATATCGATATGAGCCAGTGGGAGTGCGCGATGGATGTGCTGGCCGAAGGTATTCTCGAATACACGATGAATGGCCGCGAGCCCGAGCGCAACGGAAATCGCGATCCGTTGATGGCGCCGCACGGTAATTTCAAGTGCCTCGACCTTCCGGAAAAGGTCATGGACATGACGATCGATCAGTGGGTATCGATCGTCTGCGCGACCGACGACGAATGGGCGCGGCTCGCGCGCGCGATCGGGCGTCCCGAACTCGCCGCCGATCCGCGCTACGCGACTTTGGCCGCCCGCAAGCGCAACGAGGACGCGCTCGAGGCGCTTATCACCGAGTGGACCTCGAAGCGCCGCGTCGCTTACGTCGTTGAAACGCTGCAAGCCGCCGGGGTCGCCGCCGGCGCGTGCGCCGACAACAAGTATCTGTGCGAAGATCCGCATCTCGCCGAGCGCAACTACTGGGTTGAACTCGAGCATCCCGAAGTCGGTGTCAGACGCCACTGCGGAATTCCGTGGCGGATGAGCGCGACGCCGTGCGAGGTCAAAGCTCCTGCGCCGTGCCTTGGACAGCAAACCGATGAGGTGTTGGCCGCGCTCGGTTACGGCGAAAACGAGATTGCGGCGATGCGCAAAAAGGGCGCGCTCGACTGAGCGCCGCGGGCGACAGGAGAATCCACGATGCGCACGCTTAAAACTCTGCTCGACGGACTACGGTTCGGCGAAGGCCCGCGATGGCGCGACGGCAAGCTCTACTTCTCCGACATGCACGCCGGCCGCGTGATGACGGCCGATTTGGAAGGACGCTCGAGCGTAGTGTGCGAGGTGCCGAACGATCCGTCGGGACTCGGATGGCTTCCCGACGGCACGATGCTCGTGGTCTCGATGAGGGATCGCAAAGTGATGCGGCTCGAGCGCGGCGGCGAGCTGCGCGTGCATGCGGATCTGTCGGGACTC
>JAJZAG010000228.1 GCA_021799555.1 Deltaproteobacteria bacterium
GTTCGCTATCGTGCGTGAACGAGAAATTGGAACGCTTGAACAGGTCATGGTCACGCCGATCCGGCCGTTCGAGTTGATCCTCGGCAAGACCGTTCCCTTTTTCCTCGTCGGGCTGGCCGACGTGGTCTTGGTCGCCGTGGTTGGAACCCTGTGGTTTCAAGTCCCGTTTCGCGGCAACCCACTGGTGCTGCTGCTCGGAGTCGTCTTGTTTCTCCTGAGCACCCTCGGCGCCGGCCTTTTGATTTCGACTCTTTCGTCAACCCAGCAGCAAGCGTTCGCCTCAGGGTTCTTCTTCCTGAATCCGGCATTTACGCTGTCAGGCTTCGCATTCCCGATCACGAGCATGCCCAAGGCGATGCAGATAGTCACATACCTCGATCCGCTGCGATATTTTCTGGTTATTCTACGCGGCACATTTCTGAAAGGCGTCGGACTGGGTGTGCTGTGGCCGCAAATGGGCGCGCTTGCCGCGCTAACCTTCGCGTTACTGGCGGTCAGCGTCGCGCGATTCCACAAATCTCTCGACTAACGTTTCGATTTATGAGTTGGCTGACAAACTCTTCAGCACCAGCAAACCCCCGATATCCTGACCAGAGGCTGCCGCATCGAAGGATCTCGCGCTCCGAGCCACCCGCTGCAAGGCCGCCTACCTCGCAAATTTGCGCAATCTCCGCCGCTCGCGCGAGAAGCCGCGGCCTCATCGTTGCGGTCGATAAGCCGCAGGCTCACACCGAGCTTCGTATACCATAGAGCGAGCACAACGCCGATAGATCCGCCCCGGGCGACTTAAACTTTTGTCGCCGGTCTTCACCCATGAGCCGATCACGCCTGCCGCGGCGTGGCAGGCGGTTCGATTGCCGGGTCAGCCGGATAGAATGCTTCAATATGCAGTTCTTGCAGCGTCACGTCCTCGGGCGCCGACAGCGTGGTGACCGTGCTGAACATTCGCAGCATCCTGCCGTCGGGCATCCTGAGCTCGAACGGGAGCATCAGCGCCGCCGGAGTCTCGAGGTCGGGCTCGCGCCAGTTGGCGGGAACTCCGGGGAAGGAGAGGATCTCGGCGATGGGCTTCTTCAACGTATCGTCGCGCGACCATGCGGCGGCGTGATGGGCCTGATTGAGAAGCGATTTTGCAACCGGCTGCCAATTGACGATCACTTTGCGGATTGCGCTCGGGTCGAACAGCAAACGCAGAAGATTCATCCGCGGCTCGCTCGCGACCTTGAGCGGCACAAAGCCGTCCGGTGCTCTGCCCATCACCGTGGTGAGAAACTGCACGAAGGCCGCGTTGCCCATGACGAGATTCCAGTAGCGGTCGAAGGCGAACGCGCTGCGTGGCTCTTGCTGGCGCAGGATCAGTTCGAGCGCGGCGCGCACGTGGCTCATCTTGGGATCGTCGAGGCTGGTCTCGCGATAGACCGGAGCGTAGCCCGCGGCGAGCAGCAGAATGTTGCGCTCGCGCAATGGAACGTCGAGCACGTTGGACAGCGTCAGCAGCATCTCACGGCTGGGCGCGGCGCGGCCGGTTTCCAGAAAGCTGATATGACGGCTCGAGACTTCCGCCTCGAGCGCGAGCTCGAGTTGGCTCAGATGGCGTGATTCGCGCCATCTTCGGAGCAGCGGCCCAGCGCCGCCCGATTCGGCTGGGGTCCCATTTTGATCGGTGTTCATAGCTGTAGAAAGTAACAGCGGGATTGTCGGCGGGCCATTACCTCGCAGGTAATCGCGGGCGCAAAGCGGCGGGGAACGCGATGTCCCCCGCCGCGAAAAACCTGCCTATCGTGCCAACGGAGCCGCAGGCGCTTCGTCGGTGAAACCGATCACCGACTCGAAGCGGCCGTCTTCGCCTACGATGCCGATATCGGTACCGACGAAATGCATCGGCGCGTCGGCGGTTCCGCCCGCCTCCCACTGGAAGCGCACGAACTCGTGATGCGCCTTGTCGGTGGACTTGAGGCGGAACTTGTACTCGGGGCCGAAGCGTTCATGGACTGTTGCCATCATTGCGCAGAGTCCGTCGTGGCCGGTGCCGGTGCGAGCGGGATCGACGTAGCTGCCGTCGATGCTCCAGGTGTTGGCGATCAACTCTTTGCGGCGGCGGGAGTCGCGTTCGTTCCACGCCGCGAGGTAGGAAGTGATCAGATCGTTAACGTTGCTCATCTTGGTGCTCCTTGTCTGACTGTGATGCTCAATGTTCTAAAAGCCATTCGCGCGCGCATCAATTACGCGAGAGGTAATGTCCTCGGTCCTGCCGCAATTACTTGCGGAAGTACCGTATTCGACCTAACTCTTGTTCCCCGACCGCACGAAAACGGAGACGCATTAGCAACTGAATTGCGGGACATCAAGCGCTTTGGTTTTTCATGCAAATGCACTTGGCTCAACTCCGCGCGAAGGCGATCAGATCGCGGGTCAAGCGATCCATGTGCGTAAACATCAGGCCGTGCGGCGCGCCTTCGTAGATCTTCAACTCCGCGCCGGGAATCAACTTTGCGGTTCTGCGCCCTGTCAGTTCGAGCGGCGTCGACGCGTCCTTATCTCCGTGGATTATGAGCGTCGGCACAGATACCTTCGGTAGCTCGGGTCGGAAGTCGGTCTCGCAGAAAGCGTGATTACATCCGAGCGCCGCGACCAGCGAGCATTGAAGATTCAGACTGAGAACCCAGGCTTTCATCGCGGGCGAGGTCTCGGGTACGAAAAACGGCGCGGAGTTGTCGTCGAGCCACTTCGGAAAATCGGTGGCCAGCAGGGCTCGCACCTGCTCGAAGGCGGCATTGGGAACACCGTCGGGATTATCAGGCGTCTGCAGGATGAACGGCGTGGTCGGCGCGATCAGCACGATCCGCGCGACGCGGCCAGAGCCGTGCCGTGTGAGGTAGCGCACGATTTCGCCGGCGGCCACCGAGTGTCCGACGAGCGTCACGCCGCGCAAATCGCGATCGCCGATTACTGCCGACAGATCGTCGGCAAGAGTATCGTAATCGTAGCCGCTCGAAGGCTCGCCCGAGCGTCCGTGGCCGCGGCGATCGTACGCGACGCATCGAAGGCCCGCCGCGATCATCGGGATCATCTGGTACTGCCACATGTCGGCGTTGGCCGACCAACTCGAAATGAAAAGTACAGGTTGGCCGGCGCCCCAGTCCTTGCAGTAGAGCCGCGTGCCATCACCGGCGGTGACGAACGGCGAGCGCGAGGCGTGCGGCACGGACATATCCGGCTTGAGAGCGGTGCGTCCTTCCATGATGAAATCCTCCATCCGGCGTGTGATGAGTTGACATTAGTCAGTATGCGGATGAAGTCGATTACTTGAGAGGTAAGGCCACGCACGCGGCGCGGCGCGACTCGGGCAAGATTTGGCCTTGGGTTTTAGAAATCGGACAATTCTCGGCTTGTTCGTTTGGTGAATCCCCTGATGGCTTAGAATCGGCAATGTCCGGATCGATGTTTGAATTGAATAGCGGCTCGGTAGTCATTCAGGCGGCCTGCTTTCGATTATCAACTCCGCGATCAAGCGCAGCATCATGCGCGCGCATCGCAGCATCGAGTTTCGCGAGCGAGCGGCAGCCGGCGATCTTGCGGAAGTTGCGCTCGGCTTCGAGCACGCCGGCGGCGGTCCAGCGCAGGACCGTTTCGCCGCCCCGCCAGAGCCTCACCCGGCGTGCACTCCCGCGCACCCGCCTGAACAAATTCTCGATCAGGCTGGTCGAGAGCAACATCCGCTCGAGACTTTCGGGCAGCGCAAGCCGCATGATGATCAGAGTCTCGTCGAGTCCCCTCGCGCAGCGCGGCGGCAGCGCTGAACCAGCGCGCGTCAGCCGAGGGTGGCGATCACCGCCTTGCGCAAGGCCGTGGCACCGTCGATCACGGACAGCAGCGTACGCTCCGCGGCCAGACCGCGTTAGATCAGGTCCGCGAGCATCGCGTCGCACGCGGCGGAGTTTTCAGGGGATTCTTGGCGCGCGCGGAGGACGAGCTTCTTGCCGCCCAACCCAATGCCGATCGCGGCCAGCACCACGTGATCGCGAAGTGCACCCCGTCGATCACCGCCGCGAGCAGTTTGAGTCCGCCAAGCTTGCGCTGCATCAGCGCCGCGAGCTTCTTTGCGGTTCCGACCACAAACCGCTCGCTGACCGCGCGCTTGCTCACCCCGTGGACCCCAAGTTCTGGCGGCATTGGCTCCAGCGAGCGCGCGTAAAGCCGGCTCGAGACCCACAGTACCTCTGTTCGACCGCCCGCAAATCGAGCGGATCGCGCGGGCGCCACGATTTAAAACCTGGGAACTCTCGGCGTCCACAACCTCGCCGTCGCTCGGCTGATCTTCTAGAAATCGCGAGCGCACTTCGCTAGAGACTGGTCTTATGAACTCTTTCGAGTCGTTGGTCGCGACGCTACTTCGGCGAGACGGATATTGGGTGCGACAGTCGTTCAAGGTCGATCTCACACGGGCAGATAAACAAGCAATTCGCCGCCCTTCTTCACCGCGGTGGGAACTGGATTTGGTCGCGTACAAGGCGGAGTCGAACATTATCCGCATAGTCGAATGCAAGTCTTATCTCGACTCTGTGGGCGTCACGTTTCAGGCATTCGATAAGCCGCACGGTAAACACGCCGCTCGCTACAAACTCTTCAACGAGCCGACTCTAAGGAAGATCGTTTTCGCAAGAACAGTAGACCAACTTCTCACATCAGGCGCTTGCAGACCGCATCCAAGGGTCGAGCTTTGCCTGGCCTGCGGGAAGATCAAGAACGAAACTGACCGATCTCAGCTTCAGAAACTCTTCACAAAGAACAGATGGCTGCTCTTCGATGACGACTGGATTCGCCGGCGATTGCGCTCACTGGCTAGCGACCGATATGAAGACGACGTTGCAACTGTCGTCGCAAAGCTCCTCCTGAAGGAAGATCTCCAAGGCAACAAAAAATGACCGACCAATGGTTATTGGCATCAATAATCATTGGGACTGGCCGTCTGCTGCCGCAATCGTCGTGACGAATATCGACCTCATGATGATGTCAAAGAGTGATTGCTTAATTTAGAAGCTTATTCAAAGCGTTCGCCTCAGCGGGCCTCCGAAGCGTCAAAGACTGAGTACACGCGAGCCAAGGCTGCGCGCACGGGCGCATTCCTTCTATGGCGGCCATACTTACTTAAGATAGGGATTCCGCTGCCGGCAAGGGCCGCTAGAAGGTGGACAGCCACGCTTGAATCAGGAGCGATCAGCTCGGCGGCGGCTTTCGCCGCGATTCCCATACCTAGCAGGATGCTGAAAAAAGATCGTTTCTCGGTGGACCATGCTGTAGAATAGGCAGCGGCGGTGGTGGAGTGGAGGAGGGGTGAGGATGCGTGGAGCGGACCGGCAGCAGTCTTCGATGTTCAGCTACATATCGGCGGAGCAACGGGTGCCGAAAGAGCATCCGCTGCGTGCGCTGCGTGCGCTGGCGGATGCGGCGCTCAGGGAACTGGGCGCGGCCTTCGATGAGATTTACGCCGAGCGCGGGCGGCCGTCGATTGCGCCGGAGAAGCTGTTGCGCGCGCTGCTGCTGCAGGTCTTGTACACGGTGCGCAGCGAGCGCCTGCTGATGGAGCAGCTCGACTATAACTTCCTGTTCCGCTGGTTCGTGGGACTGAGTATCGATGACCC
This sequence comes from Deltaproteobacteria bacterium, assembly GCA_021799555.1. GTDB lineage: Bacteria > Desulfobacterota > Binatia > Binatales > Binataceae > JBARDN01. Next base: position 5,643 of record JAJZAG010000228.1, read on the forward strand.
GGTGTGGGACGCCACCGTGTTCAGTAAGAACCGGGACCGGCTGCTGGCCGGAAAAGTGGCCGACGCGTTCTTCGCCGCGGTGCTGGCGCAGGCGCGTGCGCAGGGCCTGCTTTCCGACGAACACTTCACCGTCGACGGCACCTTGATTGAAGCGTGGGCGGGACAGAAGAGCTTTAAGCGCAAAGACGATCCCGATGCGCAGCCGCCCGATGACGATCCCGGCAACCCGAGCGTCGATTTTCACGGCGAGCGGCGCCGCAACGATACCCATCAGTCCACTACTGATCCCGAGGCGCGGTTGGCCCGCAAAGGACCGGGCAAGGAAGCCAAACTCAGCTATGCCGGTCACGTGCTGATGGAAAACCGTAACGGGCTGGCGGTGGACGGCTGCGTAACTCAGGCTACCGGCCGCGCCGAAGTCGAGGCGGCGCTGGAGTTGGTCGAAGAGCTCGAGGGCTGGGGCCGGGTGACCTTGGGCGCCGACAAAGGCTATGACCGCAAGGAATTTGTGCGGGAACTGCGCGAACATCAGGT
>JAJZAG010000229.1 GCA_021799555.1 Deltaproteobacteria bacterium
CGCGCTGCGCGCGCCGGCTTGCGCCGCCCTTGACCGCGACCGTCGCTCCGGCTCGATGGTGATTATGCAGTCGCCGTTGGCGACTGCTGCGTTAAGCAGCCATTTACTACTAACTGCTCACACACGAAATTCCTGACACCTCCTCTACCAGCAGACTTTCCTCGATACCTACACCAAGCCGGCCTTCGCCAAACTCTACGATCGCAAGACCCCGCTGGTCGCCGCGGATCTGCTCAACGACCGGGTGATTCCGTGGTTCGATGAGCACGGGGTCGCGCTCACGCGCGTGCTCACCGACCGCGGCACCGAGTATTGCGGGACGCCTGAGCGCCACGAGTACGAACTGTACCTGGCGGTGGAGAACATCGATCACACCCGGACCAAGGTGAAGAGCCCGCAGACCAACGGCATCGTCGAGCGCTTCCACCGGACCGTGCTCAACGAATTCTATCGGGTCGCGTTCCGACGCCGGATCTATTCGAGCATCGAGCAGTTGCAGACGGACCTCGATCTCTGGATCAAGGAATACAACGAGGTGCGTCCGCATCAGGGCCGCTGGTGCTACGGCAAGACCCCGCTGCAGACCTTTCTCGACGGCGTGGCGCTGGCGCGGGAAAAGACCCTCGACCGGACCCAGGAGCAGTCGTTGTGAGAACTGGCCGCCTCCTGTGGCGGTTGCGTCAGCAACCGCCTAATTACCTTCGCCAGCCGCAGCGACGGCGCGTAGTCAAGGGCGGCGAAGCCGGCGCCAAGCGCGCACCCTTGACGGCGTGCCGGCGCGGAGGCTATCGCTGGGTGCGACATCTGACACTGGACCTAACCAACAGACCCTCTCGACCTCACTGCCTGTCAGATCATATTCCAGCTTTTACAAATAATTGTCGCTGACCGGCAAGAATAGTTGACGCCGAGCAGCCGATGGAGATAACCGGCGGCGAGCACAACACCTATCGTCTGCTCGCCTACGTCGCGTTGACCATGAATCTCGGCTGGAGGTCGTACGTGCTTTCCCTGCCCAAACCCTTTTACACACTTAAAGCCGCTTGACCGGCGATTCACAACATTTGACGATTACTCGGAGGGATTTGTAATGGAACCTAAGTGGTGGCAAACCAACGATCGAGTTGAAGCGGACGGCGCATATTCGTGCAAACTATGTGGCGATACGATCGCCCTGACAGCCGGATCGACATTTCCGCCCTGCAAACGCGATCTAACTCCCACAGCATGGTTCGGCCCGAAGCCGGACTCTGCCTGAACTTAGGCTAACTCCAGCCACGGTTCTCTCGAAACCTCGCTATAAGCTCGCCCAGCTGCTCCCTGTCAACCAATTCGCAATTGTTAGCGGCGGCCAGCCTCCGAGCCCCATCCGTAAATCTGCTATTGGTGACGACCATTGCCCGATGGCAGTGATAGAGGGCGATAGCAGCGACTGCTTGCTGTACGGCATCGTTAGAAACCCGCCCATGATACCGTTTGGCCTGACACACAATTTTCTCGCCATCCTTCGAGAGAAGCAGGTCGCATCCCTGATCTCCCGAACGGCCGGTTTCCTGTACGTCGTAGCCGTGGTGGCGGAAAAGGGCCGCTAGATACCGCTCGAATCGTCTCCCCGACATATTGTCCACGTCTGCAAGCCGAACGGCTTTGAGCGCACGTAAGCGCTGCCACCGCCTGCGCACCTTCCAATAAACAGCTAACGAAATTAGGCCTATCGGAATCGGCGACAGTAATGCAGTTTCGACGGGATGTTGCTCAGCGAAGTCGATGGCCGGCGGAATAAATACTAAAGCTGCGAAAAATGCGAGCGCGACAACGGCTTCCAGTGGGTTCTTGAATTTCAAACTTCGAGCGCGGTGCGGCGAGTAGAGCCCTCTGGCGCGACGCTGCCGGAAACTGCGAATGGGCGATGATCGAAAAACGCGCGGAGATCGAGGAACTTTCGGAAGCTTAAACGGCCTGACCATCCGCACTTTGGGCATCTTTGGAAGCCGCGGTGATCGAGGAATTTTCAGCTTCGGTATTTTTGGAAGCTTAAACGGCCTGACCATCTGCACCTTGGGCATCTTTGGAAGCTGCGGTGATAGAGGAATCTTCAGCTTCGGTGCTTTTGGAATTCGCGGTGCTTTTGGAGTATGCCAACCCTTGTGTCTGGCCATAGGCTCTACGGCCGGCTTCCCGCGGTGGACGAGCCGCCTTTGATGCGAGCGAGCATATCAGGTCGGCGGAAGTAGATCGCGCGGCCGCAGCGCAGGGGCGGGGCGTTCTGGATGAGCACGATCTGTTCGTCGTAGCGCAGGTTCTACAGGATTTCTTCGGGCTTGATAAGGCGGCGGGCAAGCTCTTGCTGGCTGGTACTGCGCAATGTTCAGGCGCGCTGGAAAAATCCGCCGATCACATGGCAAGCTGCCAAAGCTCAATTGGCGATCCAGTTCGAGGACCGATTCCTGCTGATGCAATGAGCAATGGAACCACTGGCATCATATCGCCGCGCTAGCCTCCGCGCCGGCACGCCGTCAAGGGTTCGCGCGCTGCGCGCGCCGGCTTGCGCCGCCCTTGACCGCGACCGTCGCTCCGGCTCGATGGTGATTATGCAGTCGCCGTTGGCGACTGCTGCGTTAAGCAGCCATTTACCACTAACTGCTCACACACGAAATTCCTGACACTCCCTATTCACCGCTGATCAAGGGCAATGCGACGTATAAACTCGACCCGGACGAGCCGCATCCCAAGGACCCTCCGGCCATCGCGGAATACCGCGCGCGGATGGCGTCGGCCGAGAGCAAGGAGATCTATCAGCAGCGCGCGGCCACCATCGAGACCATCAACGGCGACGTGAAGAGCTACCGTGGTCTGCGCCGCCTGCTGGCGCGCGGCAGCGCCAAAGTGCCTGCGGTTGCGCTGTGGTCGGCGCTCACTTACAACATTTTACGCAGCATCAGAATGGGATGGCTCTGAACTGATCGACTAACCAAGCATCGAACAACTCACCAGCTTTCACCACCGATCCGGAGTTCCACCCAATTCGGGATCGACCGGTGGATTGGCAAATCGCTCACGGCCCAATTCACTCACGAACTCTGAGTCCCTTGCCTCGAATGATCTGCGGGTTATTGCTGTTAACACCCACGGAACACAGGAGATGAAAACCCAGAGGAGCGAGATTCCGAGTTAAAAGCGTTACGACTGGTTGACAACCGGAAAGCCGGTTGCTAAAAATATCTGGCGGTGGTTAGTAGATTATGTCCAATTTGCAAGAAGAAAGAAGCGCAGAGACGAGGCGAAGAATTCTCGAAGCGGCCGTGAAATGTCTTGCGGAGCGCGGGTATACCGGCACCACGATTGCCGAGGTGGCCGTGCGCGCGGGAGTTTCGCGCGGCGCTGAGATGCATCACTTCCCCAAGAAAGAAGCATTGGTCATCGCCGCACTCGAGTATGTGTTCGAGCAACGACTCGAGGAATCGCGCGAAATCGCGAAGCGTCCGACAGCCAACGGAATGGATCGGCTGAGCTACGTCGTCGATCTGTTGTGGGACGTATACAAGGGCCCGGCTTTTCAGGCGTGGATCGAACTTGTGGTGGCCAGCCGGACCGACCCCGCTCTGCGTGATGCGGTACTGCGCATCAGCCAGGGATTCAGCCGAGCCAGTATCGAAATCTGGCAAGATATTCTGCGGCCCAATTCGTTCGAGGAGCGTTCGCTCAGCCTGCTCGACAGGATCATCAATGGCCAGCTCGAATCCATCGCTATTTCACGAATTCTCTATCCTCACAGCGATGTCGATCGGCCGGAATTGGTTGAGATGGTCGAGTGGACGAAGAAAATCGGGCACTTTCTCCTGAGGCATCAAGAGCCGATAACTCCTCGGTCAGACGAGACCGCGGCAGGGCAGTCGGCCGACGGCTGATGCGGCGAAGTCTGCGACCGGTCCACTTTTTGTTTTCGCTGAGCTGAGCGGCGAGACCTGTGCACATTATGAGGAGAGCGCTCGAGTGTTAGCAATCGCGAAATCGTCCCGCCAGGTAGTCATCACCAAACGCGGCGGACCCGAGGTCCTTCGAGTCCGCGAGGTTCCCCTGCCGGAGTATGGCCCGGCTCAGGTACGCATCCGCGTCGCCGCGGCAGGCGTGGTGTTCGCGGATCTTTTGATGCGGGAAGGCCTTTATCCCGATATTCCCGAGTTCCCGTTCGTTCCGGGAGTCGAAGTGGCCGGCATCGTCGAGGCCAAGGGCGCCGAGGTCGACGGCTTCGAGATTGGAGACCGGGTCGCGGCGCTGTGTGGATTCGGCGGCTACACCGACTGCCTGGTTATTGATTCTTGGCGCGCGGTAAGGATCCCCAAGAACGTTTCCGACGTTGATGCGGCCGCGCTGGTGGTCAACTACCTGACGGCATATCAGATGCTGTACCGGGTAGCGCATTCGCAGCCAGGACAAGCCATCCTCGTTCACGGAGCGGCAGGAGGTGTGGGCACCGCGCTCTTGGACCTGGCCGCTTGGATGAAACTCAACGTGTGGGGCACCGCATCTCTGCAGAAGCATGACCTGGTTCGGAAGTACGGCGCGCATCCCATCGATTATCACCACGACGATTTCGTCGAGGTCCTTCGCCGTGAGGTCAAGGGCGGAGTCGGTGCGGTGTTTGATCCAATCGGAGGATCCTACTGGAGGCGCTCGATGCAGGTCCTGTCGCAGGGGGGCGTGCTCGTCGGTTACGGATTTTCGGCCGCCACCAGCGGGGGCAGATGGCGGCCGCTCAAGACGGTGGTGGAGCTTCTCAGGAACCCGCATCCGAGTCCGCTGGGACTGATGCCAACCAATAAAGGGATCTTCGGCTACAGCGCGCAAAATCTGTGTAAGGTCCGAACCGACTGGTACCACGAGGATTTGAGAAAACTGCTGGGACTGTGTTCCGAAGGAATTTTGCGGCCCCTGGTCGATCGATGCCTTCCGCTCGAAGAAGCGGCTGGAAGCCATCGCCTGCTGGGCAATTCCCAGATTATCGGGAAAATCGTTCTTACCACTGCCTGAAATACGTCTGCGAGGGCCCGGCAAAACTCCACCGAGCCCTCATCTATCATCGATGCGATCGAGCCGGGGTAATGCTCAATCGCGCGCGACCAGTTCTTCAAGCGAATAGCGGGCAAGCCAGTAACGCAGGGTGCTGCGGGGAATTCCGATTCGTCTGGCGGCGCGCGAAATGTTCCCGCTGGTCCCGCGAAGGACGTCCACGGGTTGATCGCGGTAAGGAAGCCATTGCTCCCTGGTCGATGCGGGCGGGCAGCGGGGGATCGCGCCGTCCTGAAGCGGGTGTTTGCAACGCTCTGAAAGTGATCCAGTGTAACGCCGAAAAAGTAATCCACCCTCCGGTTCTGTTTCTGGTCTTTTCTGAGAAAAGATTTTAATCGTCTGGTCTTTCTCTCCGCACGCGTTAGGGGATGCGCGCCGGCGCGTTCCTTGCGCGAGCAGCGTTACTAACGCGCTCGACTATCGTCGGCGTGTGCTGCCTTTTTTCCGCCCCCGCACCCTCCAGCGTCGGCGCCGCGGTTAGGAAACCTCTGCACAAGCTACTTTCGATTTCCGCTCCGAGGCGCGCACAGTCAGTCGTCCGGGATTCCTCGCCGCGGCGGCCACGCGCGCGGGAATGGCAGCTTTTTATCTGCAAATGTGCGGCGAAGTCGCGGTGCGAGGCGGCGTTCCGAGGAACGCGTCCGATCGCGCGGGTCACGGATTTTGCCCAGACGCGTTGTGCGGAGCTTCCCTAGTGCAAGTTGTTGCGCCGCGCTCGATCGATCATTCCCACGCGCATGTGCGGGTTCTTCAACGCTTGCCGGATAAGCGTGTGGGACAGGTCCGTGGCGCTGCGCTGGGGCTTGCGCGAAAGGCGGCCGTGTGCATCGCAGTGATCGGGTATTTTGCTTGTCAATTCTGCACAGAGGGTTGAGGATCGAGTAAAATAGATGACATGAAGGCGCCATCGCATAGGCTCTCTGTTAGCGCGCGGGCAGATGGCGCGGATTGTTGCCGCTGGCTGTTCGCGGCGCGCGCGGACGGCGCGGAGCGATGCCTGCCTTTTTCAATCTCGTGGATTTTTAATTCGGGAAGGTCACGAATTTATCATCCCGAGGAGGTTATCGGCGGGCGATACCTGTCGGATTATTGCGGAGCTCA
>JAJZAG010000230.1 GCA_021799555.1 Deltaproteobacteria bacterium
TTTACCGCCAGCTCAAACGCGGGAAACTTCCAGCGTTCAAGGTCGGAAGCGACTGGCGGTTCAATATCGAATCGATCGACCGATGGCGGCTGGAGCAGGACACGTATCGAGGCGCGGCATAATGCCGGATCTGTGACGTGCGAAAAGAGGGGAACACAGACCGGCGAGGGCGTCCGTTAATGGGCGCCCTCATCTTTAGGTTCCGCGATACTCAGGAAGTCGAGCGCGAGCCATCCGCGCAGTGGATCGACCCGGCTTAGCTGCACCAATATTGGCGTATCGTCGGGCAGGTTCGGAGCGCCGCGCAAGGTTCCGCGCACGGCATAGTCGGTGAGTTCGGCGCCTGCGCCGTCGCGAGTCGCGGCAGCGCGCAAGGGGGCGTCGCCGGCGTGGCGCTCGAGGTAGCGCAGCGTCCAATAGCGTTTGGCGCGCCGCTCAAGCTCCCGGCCCGACGACTCCGCGCTCTCCGCGCCCGCCAGAACGGTCAGCAATTCATCGACGCTGTAGGCCTGCGCGGCTGGAGTAGAGAGAGCCGCGAGCAATTGCCGCTGTAGGACCAGGTCGGCGTAGCGGCGGATCGGCGAGCTCAACTGTGCGTAATAGTCCAGGCCGATTCCGGCGTGAAACTCCGGATACATCGAGAGCCTCGGCCGCTGCATCGCGGCTTCACCGCGCATGTCGGGTTGAACGCGGTAAATGATCGGAATCCGGTTTTCGGCCGCGAAACGAGCGGCGATAAAGTTGCTCAGCACCATGAATTCCGCGACGAGCATCCGGCTGGGCGAATTGGAATCGAGCAGGGTGATCTCGATCTCGTCGCTGCGCACGCGGACCTTCGTCTCGCGCCGATGCATAAGCATCGCGCCCGCCGCGCGGCGTCGATCGCGCAGCCGTGCGGCGGTTTGGGAGAGAATCGCGAGCGTCGCCGCGGCGGGGTCGCTGCTCAATTGGCCGGCGAGGATCCGGTCCGCCTGCGCGTATTCGAGGCGCCGCGAGATTGGAATTCGCGACGGATAGATGGACGCGGCGAGCACCTCGCCGGCCGCTGAAATCGTGGCTTCGGTGGTCAGCACCGGGCGCTCCTGGCCGGCAATCAGGCTGGCGGCGTCGCACGAGATGGCGTCCGGCAGCATCCGAATCGTGGTCTCCGGAAGATAGACGGTGGTGGCGCGCGCCGCCGCCTCGAGGTCCATCGCACCGCCGCGCGCCACAAAATCGGCGACCAGTGCGATATGCACCCGCACGCGGATCGAGCCGTCGGCGATCGCCTCGGCGGCGAGCGCGTCGTCGATCTCGACGGTTTCTTCATCGTCGATCGTGACAGCGTAACCGCCGTCGGCACGCGGGCGCGGCGGTGGCGTGGCCGCGGCGGCTTCGACGCGCGCGGCTTCGCTGGACCCGGTGCGCAGCCCCGCGATCATCGCGAAGCGCGGTGCGGCGGGAGTCGCACCGAGCTGCTGCAGAATCTCGAACGCCGCCTCGGCGGGATCAACCTCCGGTGCGACGGATTCGAGCATCTGGGTGAGTTCGCGTGAACGCGTGGACGGATTCTTCAAGTACTTGTTTAGGTCTTCAACGATTTGCGCGGCGAGCGGCGCCTCGGGGCGCGTCCCGCCTTCGAGCGCGGCGCGCAGTGCGGCCTGAGTGCGGCGGTAATCGTGGCTGCGGGCGCGGATGCGCTCCTGTTGCACGCGCAAGCGTTCGACCTGGGCGGTCTCGCGCGGGGTGAAATCCATGTGCCGGCGCGTGAAATAGAGTCGGTCGGCGATCAGCGCTTCGAGCATCACCGAATCGCAGACCGTCGAGCGGCGTCCGAAGAACAGGTCGGCCAGCTCGGATGCGGTGAAGCTGCGGCCCTGTTCCTGGACGATCTCCCACAACAGGTTGAGGTCAAGCTCCCTTGCCAGTTCGGACCGTTCGGCCTCGAGCGCCGCGATCGCGTCAGGCGCCGCTTCGCGCGTGGGACGGCGATCGCGATGCGCGAACATCACGAGGTCGCGCGCGACGATACGCTCGCGGCCCGCGGAATCAAGGACGGCGACGTGGCGCTCCTGGTCCCGCACCGCAAAGGCGGCGCGGAAACGGCCTTCGTCCAAATATTCGACAATTGTACCAGCGTACCTGACCGGGTATTTTGCCTCTGCCGCCATCGCGGATTTCATTTTGACGATGCCCGTGGACAAAGACTATATGGAAGGGCGATGACGGCGGACGTGCATAAGCGCATTACTCTCGATATCGAGCTGCCGGACGAACTCATGGCGGCGCTCGAACGGGTAGCCACGGGGCTGGAAATTGCGACGCTCGAAGAGGCGGCGATTATCGCGATCGCTGACTGGACCGCGCGGCGCTGCGCGGAGCTCGACGACTTGGACCCGAACCGAAGATATTTCGTGAACGAGGCCTTAGATGAACTCATCGACAAGAAGAACCGCTAACCTGTTATTCATCGCGAGCGCCGCCGCGGCGATCGCGGCCGTGCTTTCAATCTCGGCGGGCAGCGCAATCGCGGCGAAAGCCAAGGGCGTTGACGTAGAGATTCCCTACGACGGCAGCCAGCTCAAGACTCCCTCAATCAAGCAGCCGTTCTATCTGCAACCCGCAGCCGGCGGCATGATCGTTTCCGATGAGGCCGGAGGAGTCTACACGGTTGCGATGTCCGGCGCGGCCAAGCCCCTCGCCGACAAGACCAAGTTAAAGCATCCGGCGGGCCTGGCAGAGGCGCCGGCGGGATTCGGCGCATACGCGGGGCAAGTCTTTGTGCTTAATGCGCCCGAGGGCGAGAAGGGCCTGTGCGAGGTCGATCGAATTGACAAGTCCGGCGCGGTGAGCACCTTCGCCAAGCTGCCCGACGTTGGAACCGCCAAACCAACGCTATGCCGCGATCTTGAATTCGGTCCCGCCGCGAGCGCGTACGCTGGCAAACTCTTCGCGGCCGTTTCTGGAGACTCGACGATCTATGCGATCGATCCTTCGGGCAAACCGAGCGTGTTTGCCAGTCTGTCCAAGCCGATGGCGTTCGACCTTAGCGCGATAGCGTTTGCGACCTCTAGCGATCCCAAGGCACCCGGCAAGATGCTGGTCGGAGCGCGTCCGCGGATGACTGGTGCATCCAAAATCGGACGAATCGTAATCGTCGGCCCCGACGGGAAGGTGGACAGCGATCCCTATCTGGTCGGTTTCATCGATCCTACCGGGTTCGGATATTCACCGGCGAATTGGGGATCGTATGGCAACACCTTCATGATCGCCGACATGGGCAGGCCCGCGGCCAGCGGCGGTAGCTCGGACGGATCGGTCTATCGGGTATACAAAGGTGTCGCGAGACCGTTCGCGAGCAACCTTGCCGATCCGACCTGCATGAAGTTCGTCGGCCACAAGATGGTGCTGGCCGACCCGTCGGCCAAGGGCGTGGGTTCCGGCGCGATAGTGGTTATCTCTTCGATGCTCTAAGCTTTAATCCGAGCGAGATGCGGTCCCCGCCCGCGCTCGAAATGGCACCTTGCAAGTTATCTGCGATGTCATTTCGAGCGCGGATTGGCGAGATCGTGCGGACGATCACCGGCCCCAGCGCGGCGTACCGTGACGAGAAATCCCGCCGTTTCGCGACTGAAACCGGTCAAAAGATCTCAATCAAACCGGCTCAATGCCAGGGTTCAGTGATCGTTTGGGTATCGCCGGTTTCCTTGTCCACCAGCAGCATCTCAACTTGATCGTAGGTGCCCTTGGGAAAGAACACGTAGCCGCTGACGGTGAAGTTCCGGTTGACGTCCTGCGCACGCAGCGCCAGCGCGTTGAGTTGCTGATTGGCCTCCTGATCGGCCTTGCTCTGACCCGATTGAACGCCCTGGAACATCCCCTCGCCCGCGCCGATCGCGGTGCCGAGCAGAGCGCCTGGGCTGACCGCGCCGAAACCCGCTCCCGCCAGGGCGCCGAGTCCCGCGCCGAACGCGCCGCCGGCTGCTCCGCTGACCGCGGCGCTCGCGATCGAAGCGCTAAGCTCCTTTGCGCCTCCGGCCTGGCGCGCGGCCTCGTCGGGCGGCAGCGGCGCGACTCGTTCGCCGACGGAGTTGAGAGCGAACACCTGGGTCGGGACCACGGCGCGCGGCTCGTCAGTGCCGTTAGCCACTGACACGAAAACCGGCTGCACTTCGCCGACCGGCGTCCCGGCCTGCACGCTAACCGCGAGCTGACCCGGCTGCGGTGTCGCGACGACCTGCGGAGTTTCCGCGATCGGGGCCGACGCGACGGCGCAGCCGGAAAACGCCACAGCGATCACGATCGCGATCATCGCCTGCGGTTGCATATTGTAAAGTCTCGTCTTGAAGTTGCCGATCGTCATCTGACGCCGCCGCCTCGCCTAATCCTGATTATGATCTAACGGCCGTGGCCGCCACCACCGCCGCCATGACTGCCGAAGTGATCGCCGCCGTCGAATCCGCCGCCCCATCCGCCTCCTATATGACCGCCGCCAAGATGGCCGCCGCCGAGCAATCCGCCGCCACCGCCGCGATCATGTCCGCCGTCGCGATCGTGTCCTCCTCCGCCGTGCCCGCCGCCCGTTCCTCGCGCGCCGTAGTAGGCGCCGCCGGCGGCCGCGCCCATTCCGAGCAGGAATAATGACGGCGGAAACATCGATCCATCGAGCGCATTGAGCGCTATTGCGTCGGAATCCTCGGTCGAGGCAACGTACGCCGCGGTATCGTTCTGCTGCGTTACCTGCCACTGGTACTTGCGGTATGCCGCATCGTTCCCGACGTACACACATCCGCAATACAACGGGTCGTAATACCAATACACGATCCCGTGCTGGCTCGGGTACAAGTGCAAGGAGTAACTGGGCAGCCCGCGAACGATCTGAAGCTGGTCGGGATAGTCAGCTTCCATGCGCGTGAAGCCGGCTTCGTCGAGTTGCGATTCCATCGCGGTCACCGCCGCGGGACGCGATGCCTCGTAATGTTGATAGGCTGCGCATCCGCTGAGAGTGAGAATCATCACGCAGAGCGTTAGTCCTGGCGCAGCGTAACTGCTTAATCGCATCGCCTTTGTGTTGGATGCACGCTGGCAATCCGCCTCCGCTTCTCACTCTATTCTTCTCGCACCCGATAGAGAATATTCGCTAATCACTGATCCCGCCTGAATCCCGCTCGCGTCATTGACGCCACATCCCCACGATATTGTAGCATCGCATTACAAGCCCCGCGATGAGTGTGTCCGGCGTCGCGTTCCCGACTTCGCTTCTCTCCTCCTTCGTGGCTTTGCAGGATCGGCAATTTTTGCGTCATCGCGGAACCGTTGTTTCGCGAAATGGAGGCACAAAAATGCGTAAGTCGATTTTGATAGTGAGTATAGCGGCGGCGATTACGATGCTGGCCGGCGCGCCTCGGGCCGCCGCGCAAGTCACGCTCTCGCAAGCCGGCGGTGAAGTCAAGGACGACGTCAAGTACCTGGTCAACAACACCCAGCTCGATCTCGAAGACGTACTGACCTCGCCGCTCCACGTCGCCGATCCCGACAGCCCTCTGCGCTCGCCGAAGTTCTATCTGATTTTGGCCGGCGCCGGAGCCTTATGGGGCGGCGCGTTCGCGCTCGATCAGACGATGCGCAGCCATCTGCGCAGCATGTCCTCGAGCGACGCCGACCTGCTGCAGAATGTCAGCTACGGATCGGTCAGCGCCGCGACCGCGATTCTCTACGGCTACGGGCTGATCGAAGGCGACGATAGCGCGCGCCAGGACGCGATCACGGCGGGCGAGGGCGCCGGCGTTGCAACCCTCGTCGATATCGGCATCAAGGCGGGCTTCGGACGATTGCGTCCTTACCAAAGTCCTTCTCATACCGCGTTCTTTCACCACGGCGCGTCATTCGTTTCAGGCGACGTCACCCCGATGTTCGGGCTCGCCGCCGGCGTCAGCGAATACTTCGATAACAAGTGGTACGTCGCCGGACCCATATACTCACTCGCGCTGCTCGACGGTTTCGGACGCATGGGCCACGATGCGCACTGGTTTTCCGATGTCGTCGGAGGGGCCCTGCTCGGATGGGCCACCACCGAGTTGTTCATCCATCTGCACAAGGAGCACGCGAACCAACCCTCGCGATGGCGGATATTCGCCGCATCGGCGCCACCCGGGCCGTATGGTCAAAACCAGCCCGCGT
>JAJZAG010000231.1 GCA_021799555.1 Deltaproteobacteria bacterium
TGGTACGCGACCCGGCGCGTTCGCGGTGTGGGTTCAGGCGATTCGGATCTTCTCGCTGAGCGCCGCCGCAATTCCGGTTTTGCTCGGCGTTGCGATTGCCGCACGCGACGGGTTTTTCTCGCCCGGCCGGATGCTGCTCGCTCTAATGGGCGCAATGGCGATTCAGGCCGGTACCAATCTCATCAATGACTATTACGACTTTCAGAGCGGCGCGGACTCGAACGAATCGCTTGGCCCGAGCATGGTTATCCAGCGCGGACTACTTGCGCCCGAGCAGGTATGGCGTGGCGGAATCGCCGCGTTCGCGATTGGCGCGGCAGCCGGGTTGGCGCTGACTTATCTGTGCGGATGGCCGATACTCGCGATCGGAATTCCGTCGGTCGCGGCCGGCTATTTCTATACGGCGCGGCCGGTCGCGCTCGCCTATGTCGCGCTCGGCGAATTGACGGTCTTCCTCTTCATGGGACCGGCGATCGTGATGGGTGCGTACTACGCGATGGCGCTCAAGTTTACGTGGGGAGCGCTGGCAACTTCGATACCGCTGGGGTTCCTGGTCGCGGGAATCTTGCACGCCAACAATATCCGCGATATCGACAGCGACCGCCTTCACGGCAAGCGCACGCTGGCGACCATAATCGGGCGCCACGGCGCCAATTATGAATTGCTCGCGCTCGACGCGCTTGCTTATCTGACGACGCTGGGCGCGATCGCCGCCGGGATTATTCCCTGGACCGGCGTCATAGCGTTTCTGTCCGTTCCGCGTGCGGTCGGGCAGATTCGGATCGTGATGCGAGAGACGTCTGCCAAAAAGCTCAACCTCGCCTTGATGCGCTCGGTGCAACTCCACATGGAGTACGGATTGCTGATGATCGTCGCGTTTCTCAGCGCGGCGTTCCTGCGCTGGTAAGATGCGTGCGGCCGGCGACGGGACTTCGGGGCCTCGGCGATCGGTGGATGCCGCGCCGGAGGATCTTCGTATCGAGCTTTTGCGAATCGAGCACGACCTGAACGAGGGACGCTACCGGCCCGGACCGTGGGAACGATTTATACGCGAGCTCAGGCGGCAGCCTGCGCGTGTGCGCTCCGCTCTGGCGGACGAGGTCAGCAGAGTAAGCCGCAAGGTCCATCTGCGCTCGCCGCGAAAGACAATCTCCGCATGCGCCGGAGTTGCGACCGAGATCTTCGCGCTCGCGCTGGGCGCCGGACTCTTAGCATTTGCGGTTCATCAGGGGTCAAGTGTGGTTGGTCTGGCTGGGGCGTTTCTATGGATCATGAGCCTGCAGCCGCTCGCGAAGATTACGATGGCGGCGGTTTTTGGTGTGGGTTACGAATACGCGTATCTGTTGCGCGGAGAACCGCGCTTCAAAATGCGCTTTGGCTCGTACGTCGCCCGACCGCGATGGCAGAGAGTCGTGCTGCATCTTTCGGGTACGATTGGCTCACCGATCGGCGCATGGGCGGCCGCGCGAATTATCAGCGCGCGAATGCCGGGAACGGCGCGAATAGTGATGGCGGTGTTCTGGCTCGTGGTGGCGATCAACATCGCAGCGTTTGTGGCGGGTCTTTCTGGGATCCGGCGTTTCGGTTCGATCCGCACTTCCGAGGGCAGCGGCGGCGCGGCGGGACTCGAGATTCGCGAAGCCTTCGCGCGCTCGCGCGAGGCTACTCGGTGAGAGCTTTGGCCGAGGGTCGGGATTTCATACGGCCATACCAGGTAAACAAATCACGATAGCGTGGATCGATGCCGATCTCGAGGCGTTTCTGAAATTCAAGCGCGCATATTCCTGCGATGTCGGCGACCGAGACACCACCGTTGACCAGATACTCGCGGCCGGCGAGTTCGTGGTCGAGCCATTCATTGTGCCACGCGATCTGGCGGCGCGCCTCTTCGGCGGCCTTGGGATTGCGCTCGGGCTCCGGTAGGCGGAAGACGTTGAACAAGACTGTGCGCAGCGCCGAAATAAACGATCCGTCGATAGTTTCCTCGATCATCCTAACGCGCGCCCGTTCGATGAGGCTCGTCGGCAGCAAGGGCGGATCCGGATAGGCTTCGTTGAGATACTCGACAATCGCGGTCGATTCATAGATTGGAATCGAATCGACCACGAGGGTGGGAACGCGGCCGTGCGGGTTCAATCGAAGGTACGCGGGCGTCCGATTTTCGCCCCTGGTCAGATCGAGAAGAACCTTCTCGCACGAAATGTTCTTCTCGGCCAGCGCGATCCGCACTTTGCGTGCGAAGGGGGATTGGATGGTGTGGTAGAGAACCAGTCTCGGCATGGCGATACTCCCGAGAGCGTTTGGTTTCAGTGGCGCGCGATCCCCACCGTTCGCGCCGCCGCCTGCCCTCCATTTGGCGCGCGTGGCACGGCCTGTGTCAATCGTCGCGCGAGAATTTCATCGATGCGACATATCGAGGAAATTCAGCTCAGGAGGATTCGCCGCGAACTCGGCCCGCAACTTTTCGTACGTCGCGAGGTCGTCAACCGTGCGCATGTAACCGCGATGCACGAAGCCGAACACTGGCAGCCCGTCCCGAACGATCGGCGCGAACAGGCTTGCCATAATGCTCCACGGGGGAGCCGGGGGAATGAGCTTGAGCACAGGCGGTTCTGCGACGATCACGCCGCAATACATGAAGGCTTCGAGTTCTTTTGGCAGCGCGTCGTCCCGCCGATCGGTATAATCATCGTATTCGCCGTGTGCGGCCGAGGTCAGCAGGCGCATCCGGCGTACGCGCGCCGCGCGGTCGATTTCGATTTTGCTGTAGCGGTCCAGGTTCTCGGGGCGCGCCAGCGCAAGCGTCGCAAGTGCGCCGCTATCGCGGTGAAATGCGATCATGGCTCGCAGGTCAAGATTCAAGATTGAGTCGCTATTGGCGATTACAAACGTGCCCGAACCGAGAAATTCCGCAAGTCCATTGAGCGGCCCTCCGGTACCGAACAGCGCCGGCTCAGGCGACCATATAATATCAATCCCGAGCCGGGCCCCGTTTCCGAGCGCCGACTGAATCGCACCGGCCAGATGATGTACGTTTATCGCAATCTCGGTAATTCCCGCCCGCTTGAGCATCCCGAGCGGATATTCGATAAGCGCCCGTCCACCCACTTGGACGATGGGTTTCGGAACCGTGTCGGTCAGCGGGCGCAGACGCTCGCCGCGTCCTGCCGCCAGCACGAGGGCCCTCATAGCGGTTTCTCCGGAGCGAGCCGCAGGTTGTCCGCCAATTGCATCGAGGCGGCCAGACGCGGGAAGCTCGACCCGTCGGGGCCGTCCAAAATCCTGCGGGCCTGTGCGATCGTATGCGGCAGAAATTCGGTATAACCGAATTTTCCGTCCCGCTCGAAGAGCAGGAATCGCCCTATCATTTTGAGTGCGTGCTGCAAGACGCACAGCCGGTAACTGCGCATGAATTCTTTGAAGGGTAGATCCGCGGCGCCGCGGCGCACCAACCCCGTGTAATAGAAATGGAGCAATTTTTCCTCGAGCGCGGATGCGATGAGCGAGCCGGTGTCGCGTGTGGTCAGAAGCACCGCGAGATCCTGCGCCGCTGGTGCCATCAGAGCGTCCTGAAAATCGATCACGCGCAGGACGGTATGCCGACCGTCGTTTTGCACGAACAAGTTGTGGCCGTGATAGTCGCGATGCGATAAAACACGCGGGAATTTTCCCAGCTCACGTGCGAGCGAATCGAGCTCGGGCTCGAGCGATACCGGATCGACCTCCGGCGCGACGCGGGCGCATCCGATTTCCGTGAACTCGAGCATTTCCCATCGAAATAGCCGAGCATCGTATGCAATCTTCGCGGCGACGCATCGCGAGTCTATCCGCCGCGTACCCTCGACGTGCAGAGCCAGCAGGTTCTCTACAGCGAGCCGCAGCAAATCCGCGCTGTCGGGCCGGCGCGCACGCAGGAGATCGAACAGGGCGGTCTCGCCTACGTCTTCGATCAGAAGCGCTCGGCGCGACGCGGAGAAGGCGTAAAGAGCCGGCACCGCGATGCCGAGCGCGATCAGAAAGCGATGCACATTTATCCAGGGTGGTTCCGCAGGCGGCTCGCGCACGAGGCCGAGCACGCGCGCATAGCGGGGTAGGTCGTCGGGGCCGAGATCGACGAGGATCGCGCTTGCTGGACCCTTGCTGGGCACAAGGATCAGGCGCGAAAAACGGCGCGCCGAGGCGTCGCCGCGCAGCGTATCGATTCGCGCAATCGTGGCGCCGGACCATAGCCGCTCGATGCTATCTCGCGCCCAAGCCACCCGGTCGTCATCAACGGCGTCGCGGTCCATCCAGCAGCAATTGTACCGGCACTCGAAGCCAGAAGCAGCACCGGTGCCGCCCTTGAAATAGCCGGCGCAGCCTTTCAAGGCTGCGCCGGGGTAACATGTGAAAGGTTTAAGCCGCCGGAGATGTCTTTGATTGCCGCGGCTCGTGAGGCTTTAACGATCAATCGCCCGACAGCGCGTGCCCGCCTTCGGCCGCGGCCGCCATCGCTTCAGGCGTGAACCAGTCCCGATCCACCGCGCCCATATTGATGAACCACGAATCCCGTGTGGGCGCATCCGGCGACGGATGATAGCAGACGCCGGAGATTCCTTCTTCAATATTTTGCGTCGACGAGCCGACTTGGAACAGCCGCTTGAAGGGGTAGATGGCAATTCGTGCGCCTGCTTGCGCCTTATCGGAGTAATTCATCCACGAGGTATAGTTCTTCAGGAGGTCGCCTCGTCGATCGTACATGTCCACGAACATAGGGAAATCGGCCTCGGCGTCGACATAAACGATCTCCTTGCTGAACAGCGGGCTTGAGAGACGATCTTTGCGTTCGACGGCTTCCACGATGTATTGGCGGCGCATCTGCCAGGGATCGGGGCAATGGCTGGCGCCACCGTCGGTCGGGCAACGAACGTCCACGCCGTGATGAACGTCAATCGCCGCGAGCATCGTTTTCTCGCCAAGAAACTTGAAATCATAGTTCTCCGGCTTGCCGCTCCAGCCTTCCCAATGGTTTGGGTTGTAGTCGTCCAAGCCGCCGGAACTGTCACTCAGTGAATAGTTCAGTCTGCGCAGGCGGCGAGGACCCGGCAGCCACGTCCAGATGTCGTTCTCGCGCTTGGGATCGGCGTACATGAATTTGAGTTCACCCGCGCCGCGGTCGGACGCCGGCGCCAAGACCGGATAAAGCAGCGCCATGTAGTAGCGGTTGGTTTTACGGAAGTCCGGATCGATCGGAATTGGGTCAACTTCGGTGCGACCGACCTCGTTGTAACCGGCATAATGCCCAATCTCGTCGTCGTTGATTTCAAAGAAGGGCCGGCCCTTACCCCAATAAGTCTCGTCGCAGTCAAAAAACCGTAAATCGTAATCGTCGGTCGAAATCGGGCGGAACACCTCGTTCCACATCACTTTGGCGCCGGCGTATGGATCGTTCGGATCGATCATCGGGAACGGCTGACCCGCCACATAGCCGACAAGGCTGCGATGATCGCCACTGAGGCGCACCTGCGCGGAATATTTTTCCGTGGCTTCCTTGTAAGGCGGGGGCCACTCGATCAGTTCGGTCGGCTCCACCTTGATCGTCATTCCGTGGAGAACCCGGAGGTAATCTCCAGGCGGAAGCAGGTTCTTGACCTTATTCGCGTTGGCGTCGGTGATGAAATCACCCGGTTTCACCTGAGCGCGGGCAGGTGGGGCAACCGATGCGATCAGCATGAAGGCAGCCCCTAACATCGCGGACGAAATCCCCATCCTTTTTGCTAGATCCATAAACCTATTCCCCTCTTCGGCGCTATATCGATGCCGAATTTCGTTCAAATCCCAGACCCCAAGAGATTAACAACAGTCTCGGGGCTTTCATTAGTCCTGCTTCTTAATGTTGTCAAATCCTTTGATGAGTCGCTCCGGTCCAGTATTTTTCTTCTGAATCAGAACGAAAAAAGACGCTGTAATAGGTGGGATTTATTGGAATCTTCAACTGGCAAGCGCGATGGCGGCGGTTCGTAGCGAACGCGACCGCGGTAATGACAGTAACCTAACTAATGTTAGAACGGTCGCTTCTTTACGGCGCGATTGCTGCGGGCCAAGGTCCGTGCAAATCGACGTTCGAGGCGCGTGTGATACCGTTGGCGCACCGGCGCATCAT
>JAJZAG010000232.1 GCA_021799555.1 Deltaproteobacteria bacterium
CCTGCCACAGCCGTCTTACCTCGGCAAATTCCTCTTTCAAACCATAGCGCGCGAACATCTTGTTGTAGTTGTCAACGAATGCGTATCCAGCCAGCTCGCGCTTGAACGCCTGGATAGCCTTGTCCGGATCGGGCGTGATGCACATGCGGGCGTATATACCGATATCGACGCTGCCCGGCGCGCGATGGGCGTGCTTCTCACCCTCGCGGATTGCCTCGATCATCCACTCCATAGCGTCGGGTGGCGAATAGTTCATCAGCACACCGTCGGCGACTTCGCCCGCCAGGCGCAGCATCGGCGCGTTCAGCCCCGCGAGGTAGATTCGCGGTGGCCGCGGCGCGGTCGTTCGCATCCCGAGCTTGAAGTCCGACGTGTAAACCTCGCCCTTAAACTTGGAGCGGCCCTCGGTGAAGAGCTGGCGCATGATCGTCACGCACTCGCGCATCGCGGTGAGCGGACGATGATACGATGCGCCGTGCCATCGCTCGACTATAATCGGGCTCGATACGCCGAGTCCCGCAATCGCGCGTCCCTGCGAAAATTCGTTGATGGTCACAAAGCTCATTGCCATCGCACCCGGCGTGCGAATCTGAATCGGGATCACTCCGGTTGCGAGATCCGCTTTGCTGGTGGCGAGCGCAAGCGCGCCGAGGCTCGCAATCGCATCAGGTCCCGCCACCTCCGCAACCCACAATGAGGAGTAACCGAGATTTTCGGCCTCATTGGCGAGCGCGATGCGTTCGCGCACGGGACCGCCGCCGAGTGAAATCTGTATTCCAAGCTTTGCAGATTGAGACACAACAATCTCCGTTAAAACGAGGATAGGTGGCGATTGTCGCGCGAATTTTGAGGGCCCGCAAGCCGCGCAGGAAGCGGTGTCAACCGGCATGGCGTGCTGAAAAAATCGGCGCAGTAGACCAAATTGTCGGCAGTGCGCCGGCGCGGCAAAAATCGAGCGTGAACAGCAGGCTCGCTGAGATCGAGGGATACGACTAGTGCAGTCTCTCGCCGCCGCGCGGGCCGCAATAGGGCGCGTCAGCTTAAGGTAGGGGATCCGATCGTTCCGCCGAGGGTATAGGGCCTGGTTCCTGGCGGATGCGGCAGCAGGCCGAGCAGGAAGGCAAGCTTCATTCGCGCCGTGGGCGCGGGCAGG
The DNA here is from genome assembly GCA_021799555.1 of Deltaproteobacteria bacterium. GTDB lineage: Bacteria > Desulfobacterota > Binatia > Binatales > Binataceae > JBARDN01. Next base: position 1,154 of record JAJZAG010000232.1, read on the forward strand.
AGCGTGAAGTGCAGTGCAAGCCGGCTGTCGCGCAGATTTGGGGCTATCCTGATGTTGCCGGAGCCGTTAATTGCGAGGTCACCGCCGGAGGTTTTCAAGCTTGAGAGCCTCAGCACGCCTTTGTCGAGACTCATACTTGCGTCCAAGGTTCCGAGTTTAAGCGCCGGCATCGAGCCTTTCATCCGCCCCTCTAATCCAGTGGCGATAAGATGGACCGTTCCTGAATCAGACAATGGAGCCTCGGGAATCACGACGACAGAGCCCGTCGCGTCAAGGGTGCCACCGAGCGCCACGCCGAGCGCGCGCAACGCTTCATAACCAGCCAGATTGACCTTTCTGGCCGAGAAATTGAGCGCGGTACCGGCGCCGCTGCGGTGTGCGCTAATCTGAATCGTGCCCTGATAGGCGTCCGCGCTCGCTCGAATTCCGGGCTGCAACAGGAGCATCGACAGCAGCGCCGGGGCCACGTGAACACTCTCGCTCGCGAACAGCGGACGCGCTCCGGGAGCGTCGGGGCTGATTCGGACGTTGTAAAGCTTGGCGCCAATCGGGATGGCGATACTCTGGCCGGCGGAACTGACCCGCACCCCCATCGGCGCCAGCACCGCCGAGAGGATATTTGCGTACGGGAAAGTCGCGAACAGAAAGAACACGAACAGAACGAGGCCGGTGGCGACATAGGCGGATTCGAGACGATGAGTCCGCCAGTACTCGAGACTCAGCAGTTCGCGGAAGTCATCCATTGTGTGAAAGCGCGACGCAAGTGATATCGACGTCGTAAGAGTGGGTATTCTGGCTACGGCGCTGGATGCGCAGATTCTCGACGCCAACTGGAACCGGCAGCGTGTGCACGGCGTAGAGAGCGTCCACGATCTGACCGAGGTTCACGTTTTCCAGTTTCAATTGGACGCTATGCTGGACCAGGCCGTCGGCGAGCTTTTTGTCAGCAGCCGGCGTGATCGAGGTGATACGGTCGCGTCCGACGCTGCTGGTAAACGCCGACTCGACCACCGAGAACAGCGAAAAGTCCTTGCCGCCGGGCACGGTGCTGTGTTCGGCGCTTTCGAGGTCCGTCTTGACTGCCGCATAGTTCGCCGCCAGGCGGCGCACACTGGCGAGGTCGCGTTCGCGCTCGGCGGTCTGCTGATCGAGGCCGGCGCTGTAATCGACGATTGGGGAGTAGATCAGGTCGTAAAACAAAAAAATCCCGATCAGCGCGGCGCATATCTGGACCAGGATACGCTCGCGGGTTTCGAGCTTCTGATAGCGCGCGCGCGCCTGCGCGACGTAGGGATCGACGCGTCCGCGCAGGGTTTCGATCTGTGGGCCGAGGATGTCGCGGCTGCGGGTCTTCAATTTGTCCAGGTAGTCGCGCAGCATGGTCTAGTCGGCTCCGTCTTCCGCGTCTTTGAAATTCGCGCTCATGCGGAATTCAACTTTGTTTGCATTGTTTGCGGAGCGCGCGTGCGTGACGACGATCGTCCCGAAATTTCCACTTAAATCGAGCGCATGCTTAACTTGATCGACGGCGGTGAACGAATCGGCAAGGCCGGTAATACGCAGCCCGGTTGCATCGACCTGTAAGTCTTCGAGTTGGACTGGAAACCGGGCCGGGATGGCTTCGGAGACGGCGCGCAGGGTTTCGAGCGGCGAGTTTCGCGCGACGTTGCCGCCGATTAGGCGCAGGCGTTTATTCATCGCTGCGATTCCGGTGCGCAATTCACGCATCGGATCGGCGGGATTGCTCTCGTTCAACACGGGCGCGGCGATCGCGGCGATTTGGGCATCGATCACGCTCAAACGGTGAAGCTTGCCATATACGCCGGTTGCGAAGTTCAGGAGAATCAGAAAAGTCGCGCACGCGGTCAGAATCGCAGTGGTGTAAAAGGCGGAGAGGTCGCCGCGCGTCCGCCCGCGAAACGCGAATTCTCCCTGGCGGAAATTCAGCAAGTTGACCGGCTTGATCGGCATTTCGCCAATCAGCATCGCAATCGCACTGCCGAACTTTGTAATGTCCGGGCGCGCACCCTCGAACATCGCCGAGTAATCAAATTCGCGCGCCTCGCGCGGAGCGAGCGCAACCGCCTCCGCCAACAGCGTCTTGACCCGGGGCATCGCGGCGCCCGGCCCGGTGATGATCAGGTCGGCGTTTTCCAGTTCGGCGGCGTGGGCGAGCATCGTTTGCCTGAGCGCGTTGACGACCGGCGTCACTTGCGCTGGAGACGGCGGCGCGCCGTCGAGATTGACGAGGCCCAAGCCAACAGTGCGCATGACGCGGGGGATGCCCTCTTTGTCGAGCAGCACCATTGAGGTCGAGTTGTGTTCGGCTTCGACGACGAGGTGCGGAGTAGGGCGCGCGCCGTTGCGCGCCCGCGCGAACATCGCGGCGAGAGCGAACGGGGCCAAGGTTACCGTTTTGGGGTCGAGCTTGACGCGCGCGAATAGCTCGAGATGCTTGCGCAATTCTTCTTTATGAGCGAACGCGGCAAGCACCAATGAACGGTCGTCTTCGACGCCGAGGCGAATAAAAGCGACCACGGCTCCATCGACTGGGAATGGCAGATGTTCTTCAAGCGCGAAGGGAACCACCTGATGCAGGCGGCGCGCATCGGCGAAGGGCAGCTCGAGAATTCGTTTGGTAACCGCTTCGGACGGCAACGCCGAGATCAACACATCGGGATGCCCGGATTTTTCGAGAAGGCGCAGCAGCGCAGGTGCAAGGTCGGGTTCGTCGGGACGCTTTTGTGCCTCGAAGACGCCGACGAACTCAAAGGTGTTCCAAGTGCGTTCGGCGGCTGCGGCGCGCACCCGTTCTCCGGCGATTTCGACGGCGATAATACGCTGCGGCATCTCTACCCGTCGCTAGTCTTCCTGCCAGGACATCAGCGTTGCGGTTCCGTTGCCCTGCCGACGGAACGTCGAGTACACCAGTTTTCGGGAGCCAGCGAAAGTACCCATCGCGCTGATCGTAAAGTAAGTACTGCGCGTTGTGACGAGTTGCATCAAGGCCTGCCCGACCGGTCCGAGTCCGGGCAGATTGCCGATATCGGTGGGGTTTTGGAACGGCATCAGCGAGCGCGCCGCGACAATTTCCTTCACCATATCGGGATTTTGCATCAGATCCGGGAGCAGCGAAGCGAGGACCTCTGGCGAGGCGGTGTTGGCGTTGACCACTGGCTCGGGATAGACGGTGACATAAGGCAGCAACCGATTGAAAGTAGCTTCATCAACGCCTTTGATCATCCGCAAGTCGCCAATCGTAGGCATCGGGCTGTTGCGCGGCGCGTATGGCGGCACCAGGCGCATGTAGTAATCCAATCCGGCGCCGCCGGGCGACTCGATATTGGCCGGATTTATCCAGTCGGCGATCGCCGGGATGATATCCGGCGATACGCCGATTATCGTAAAGAGGCGAATCAGTTCGGCGGCGAACGGCGCATTGAATTGTCCATTCTGAGGATTGATCAGGAGGTTAAGATCAAGTTTGCGCGCCTCATCGACGATCGACAGCGAGACCGTGCCGCCATCGACATCCATTGGCGGAAAGGGAACCGCCCACACGTCAGTCAAACCGTCGTAGGGAGTCTGATTCTGCATGTCGGTGCGCGAATCTTCGGCGAGCAACCCCAGCCCGACCGCGACCGCTGAGCGGGATAAATAGTAGGCGCGAAGCTCGTTCGACTGATTGGCGGCGGACAAGTAGTTGAGCGCGGCGGCGGTGCTGAAATCGACGATGATCAAAGTCATCAGGGCAATACCCATCAGCACGACCAGCAGCGCGATTCCGCGCTCGTTTCTTTTCAGATGCTTCACCATATAGCAATCGACATCGGCAGCATCACCTGAGTCGAGAAGCGCAGGTCGCGTCCGTTAGGAGCAGCCATATCGAGGTTGATCGAGACCGCGATCGGAATCTGATTGCCGGGCGAGAGGAGATCAGAGTTCCATGAGTCCCCCCACTGATTGCCGTCGAAGTAACGCATCCTGAGCGACAGAACGTTATCAGCAAGTACAATCGGCGCGGTTGAAACCCCGCCGTAGGTGAGGCCGCTCTGCTGAGTTCGTTGCAGTATCAGCCACCCATGATGGTCGGGATTGGGCGTCAGCGAGTAACTGACTATTTCCTCCGGACTGAAGCTCGCCAGTGCGCGGCGATGGGCGGCGTCGAGCGTCGATACGGATATCGAGTTGGCGGGAACGCCAGCGATAAACTGGCCGACGCCGTGGAACATGACATGGCTTGGTACGGCCGGAGTCTGGACCGCGCCGCGGATTTCGCTGGTCATCTGCCACAGAATTGAGCGTCCGGCGCGGTCGGCCCACATACGCCCTTCGGCGTGCATTTTGCTCGCCGCAACGGCATGGAATGAACTCGCCATCATCACAAGGATGACGGCCAGGATCGCGACCGCGAGCATCATCTCGATAAGTGTAAAGCCGCGCGCCATGCGTTGTGGCCGGGCGCGGCGGACCATCGCGGAAATATTCATGGTGCTGCTTGCGGTGTGTTCGCGCCCGGCATCATTTCGATCGGAATCGGATTGTGCATGAACTCGGTCAAGGAAAAGCTCTTCGACTGTTTGGGTCCGTAAAAAACGATCACTTGTACCTTGCACACGTCGGGAAATGCTCCGGAAAGACTGACGATCTGTTCCCAGGTAAAATTCGGATACTCATCGGGAAAGAGAGACTGAAAATTACCCTTGGTCACTCCAGGATTTGGAAAGCGCTCCAGCTCCGCGGCGGACATTACCGCCTGCGCCAGCGCTGCCGCGCGAGTGACGTCCTGTCCATGAATCACGCTTTGGAGGCTTTGATGGTGCAGCGCCAGCAGCGCCAGCAGCGCGATTCCGAGCACCGCCATCGCGAGCATCACCTCGAGCAGCGTAAACCCCGCGTTCGCGCGAGCGTATGTGCCGCGAACTTCGGTCATTGATGCGTTACCTGCGCGAGCGTGTGGTCGCCGG